>JAOXSF010000080.1 GCA_025800125.1 Marinobacterium sp. | reverse complement strand
TGGTTCATCGTGTTGTCTTCACCCGCCGCTTTCAGTGCAGCGTCGCCGGAGAAGTATTCTTTGTGGTCGTCACCCATGTCAGAACCGGCCATGTTCTGGTGACGTACACAGGCGATGCCCTGACGGATTTCTTTACGCTGTACGCCAGCCACGTAGCCCAGCATACCCTGCTCGCCGAAGTACTCTTTCGCCAGGTTGTCGGTGGACAGCGCAGCAGTGTGGTAAGTCGGCAGTGTAATCAGGTGGTGGAAGATACCAGCTTCGCGAGCAGCGTCTGCCTGGAAGGTACGGATCTTCTCATCAGCGCGTGCAGACAGTTCAGTCTCGTCGTACTCAGCGCTCATCAGGTTGTCACGGTTGTAAGCGGATACGTCTTCGCCAGCTTCTACCATCGCATCGAAGATCTGCTGACGGAAGTTCAGTGTCCAGTTGAAGGATGGAGAGTTGTTGTAAACCAGCTTGGCGTTTGGCACCACTTCACGGATGCGGTTAACCATGCCAGCGATCTGGCCAACGTGTGGCTTCTCGGTTTCGATCCACAGCAGGTCAGCGCCGTTCTGCAGGGAGGTGATGCAGTCCAGTACTACGCGGTCTTCGCCTGTGCCTGGTTTAAACTGGAACAGGTTGGAAGGCAGACGCTTAGGCTTGAGCAGCTTGCCGTTGGCCTTGATTACTACGTCACCGTTGTTGATGTCGTCAGCGCCAGTGATGATGTCACCGTCCAGGAAGCTGTTGTACTGGTCGCCCAGATCGCCTGGTGCGTTGGTTACAGCGATCTGCTTGGTCAGGCCAGCCCCCAGGGAGTCAGTACGGGCAACGATTACACCGTCATCAACACCCAGCTCCAGGAATGCGTAACGTACCGCACGGATCTTCGCCAGGAAGTCTTCATGAGGAACGGTTACTTTACCGTCCTGGTGACCACACTGCTTCTCGTCAGATACCTGGTTTTCGATCTGGATACAGCAGGCACCGGCTTCGATCATCTGCTTGGCCATCAGGTAGGTCGCTTCTTCGTTACCGAAGCCAGCGTCAATGTCTGCGATGATTGGCACAACGTGAGTCTGGTGGTTGTCGATCTGAGACTGGATGTCGGTTTCAGCCGCTGCATCGCCTGCTTTGCGTGCTTTATCCAGGTCACGGAACAGGCCGCCCAGCTCACGGGCGTCTGCCTGACGCAGGAAGGTGTATAGCTCACCAATCAGAGATGCAACGGAGGTTTTCTCGTGCATGGACTGGTCTGGCAGCGGGCCGAATTCGGAACGCAGTGCAGCAACCATCCAGCCGGACAGGTACAGGTAGCGGCGATCCGTGCTGTTGAAGTGCTTCTTGATAGAGATCAGTTTCTGCTGACCGATAAAGCCGTGCCAGCAACCCAGAGACTGTGTGTACTGGGAAGGGTCGGCATCGTAGCGTTCCATGTCTGCACGCATGATTTTCGCTGTGTATTTAGCGATGTCCAGGCCAGTCTTGAACTTGTTCTGGGCACGCATACGAGCAGCGTATTCAGGGTTGATTGCATCCCATGCCGCGCCGTGAACTGCGCGCAGGGTTGCTACTGCATCAATATCTTTGGTGTATGTAGACATGGTCAATCCTTCACTGTGTAGCTGTTGTAGTACCTGATCAGCAAACCCATAGCTGATGGGGCTAGGTGGTACTTATCATTGTTATCGCTGCCAGGCCTTCTATGGTCTGGTCGGTATCCCTTGGCTCAGGTGCTTTCGGTGTTACCACTGTCCGGTCTTTTAGTCTCTGATCTTTTAGCAGATGCAATGACGGTGACTTTGCCCGGATATCCATCCGGGCTTTGTTGCAGTGCAGTAACATGCCGTTGGCTGAGCGCATCATGGAGGATGGAGGGAAGCAGTGTCAAAGTAGTTTTTGTGCGGTGCAATATAAATGTAGTAAGACTACACGGGCTTTTTGTAGTTTCACTACAGGCCCGGGAAAGCTTTGACTGGCCTGAAGCCCAGAGAATGTAATGTCCCGGTAACATTGGTTGAAAGAGCTTTAGACTTTCGTCTCTCTGTCATTATCTGTATTTTACAAAACTTTAAATTATAAAAATATATTTTTTAATTCCAAATTGTTCTTTGTTTTTTTAACTACAACAGAAGTCAATTGATAGCCTGTCGTGAACCAGCGTGACCCGTTGCCAATCAATACCGTCGTTCTGACATAGTTGTTCTGTTGTGCTGGCAGTATCGTCTGGATGTTTCAAGCCCGTTTGAGGAAGTATATGCAGCCTCGGTGGGATGTTCATATGGAGTGAGATGATGAAGATGGGGCTTTTGGCACCCTGTCAAGTCAGAGGGTGCACTGTTTTGGATACAACATTCAGAAAAGATCGTTTTTCTGCACATTATATGAAAATAATGTCGCTGACCTTTATTGTATTAATTGCTATGTCAGGCATGTTGCTGCATGTGCAGAGCCAGCAGGCGCTAGATGCTGAAAAAGACAGAATAAAAGATGAGTTTGAAAACTGGTCAGTAACTTTAGACAGTCTTGTCGTTAGTGTTGGTGAGCATATTAATATTTTGCAGAGCCAGGCTGAGTCATGGCTGAATGAACCCGTATACGATAATAGTCTGGCTTTTAAAATGATTTCGCCGGTAGGTAATGGCTATAATCTGGATCATATTGCACTACCTTACACAATAAAAGATGTAGGTAACCTGAGTGGGGTTGGTGACCTATACCGGTTAAGTTCTGATGTGCGCACTGAAATTGAAATGGCGCTATCTTTGAATAGTATTTTTAAAGCATCGCATGAGAATATTCCAAACCTTGCATGGGTTTATTACACCTCAAAAAACAGGTTTATAAATATATATCCATGGGTAGATTCGAGTAAATTCAGTTATCTGGATGAACTCCATACACATGAATTTTTTCAGTGGGGGCTTCCAGATAAAAACCCTGATCGCCGGGCATTCTGGACACCCGTTTATGTTGATGAAGCGGGAAAAGGGTTAATGGTCACTGCAGCCCAGCCTGTTTATAGAAAAAATGAATTTCTTGGGACTGTCGCGATTGATATTACGCTGGGACGATTGACTGAGCTTGTAAAAAACTTTGAGCCGGGTAGCGGCGAAATGATGATAGTAAACCAGCAAAATCAGATTGTTGCACATCCTGTCCTGACAGACCATGCTAATGATGGTCGTACCCTGAGCTTGGACAGTGTATTACCAGAAGCATTGAAAAATCTTGCTGATGAGATATTAATCCGTCCAGCAATGGAGCGTAGTTTTATAAATGGGTATGAAGTTATATGGCATGATATGCAGAGTGCTCCCTGGAAGATAATATTTATATATGATAAGGGGTACTTCTATGGCTTTGGGTGGTCTCGGCTCAATATGGATATACTATTATTAATCGTTTCTCTTGCGGCTATGCTTTATGTGTCAAGTAAAATGACATTTCGTGAATTTATAAACCCTGCTGAAAAGCTGGTTAATCACATTGCAACAGAGAGTCAAAAAGTACAGGTTGAAAAAGATATTACTGTGCCGGAGCCATGGCGGCCATGGTTTAAAAAAATCAGTAGAATCTTTTCTGAAAACCAGAGCATGGTTGAAGAGATCAGGCGTACAAACGAGGATCTACTGGAAAAAAATAAGGCGCTGGAGCGTTATATGCCAAAAACAATTGTGCTCATAAGTCTGCAGCCATGCTGTGGGGCTAGTACACTTGGTCATTTCATCTGTCGAGGTTTCTCTGGCGGTGTTGCCGAGTGTAAATCAACAGCTTATGTTGAATATCCTGAAATGTCAGGTGTTCTATCTACATTCTCATCTACACCTTCAGTCACCAGCGATGGCCTCTATCATCACCCAGCAGGTTATGATGTCTGGAGTCAATTTGATACTGGAGATATGCCAGCAGAAACCAGAGCCACGATGCTGATTAACAGTTTGTTAGAAAATTATGGCAATATTGTCATTAATATCAATATACAAGCGTGTTCTGAAAGTGATCTTGCAGTATTGCTGCGCTACGCAAAAATAGTTGTTGTACTTGTTCCTCAGCAGGAACAGGCTTGGAATCAGTACTCATTAATATATCAACGTGTTGCAGATAAAGTTCGCCAGGATAAAACACCTATTTATTCTCTTTACAATTGCTTGGGTCAGGAGTGCCCAGAGCGAGCTGCTGATTTCGTGATTCCTGTTGTTGAACGCAATATTAGTATTCCCTTGGGGAATTATGAAATTGCTGATAAGGCCGAGAGTATAGTCAAGGAACTGATCAACAGGGTAGAGCGCACACATCAGGTTGCTATTTTTATTCCTACGACAATTAATGTTGACACTGTTGTTGATACGTCTGCCTATGTCGAAAAGACAATGGCCCTGCTGGGGGAAAAATTTGGTGGGGCAACTTGTAGTCAGGCTAATGGTGTCTGGAATAGTAGTAAGGGGGAGTTGGTTAATGAAGTTGTTAATGTCGTTGTTAGTTATACTACTGAAGATGCTCTTAGCCAGTATATAAATGATATTATTGAATTTGTCCGAGAAGTTAAGACTGAATTGAGTCAGGATGCTATGGCTTTAGAGGTAAACAAAAAGCTTATTCTGATTTAGGAGGTTTTATGGAATTTTTACTACAATTTTCTGCTGTGCTGGCAGCTGTAGGTGGCATCTGGATTAGCTGGTTTACATACCTTAATGGAAAGCGCATGGAGGTTTTTCAGATGTATGTTGATAAATTTGATCGAGTCATTACCAGTGAGGATATATCATGGTGGTCCCATCTGATTGATACAGGTAATTTACCAGAAGATGCGTCTGATTATCATGAAGCAAAAATGCTCCAGTACCTTAACCTTGTCTGGGAAGAATACTACCTTTATAAGCAGGGAATGATTTCTAGTAAGCTCTGGAATATATGGGAGCCTGGCATTGTTGAGGTTATAAAAACAGACTTTGCCCAGAATGTTTTCAAAAAATATAATAAAGGGTTTGGTCCATCATTTTCAAGCTGGGTAAAATCTGTATGATCTGACCAGCAGGATAACGACTCTTGGTTTTTATTCATTGGAATTTTGATGCGCTTGACTGCATCAATAGATGTTTCTATTCGTAAAAAAACCTTGTTAAGATGATGCAGTATGCTACGGGCATTAGATCTATGAAGTATTTCAGATTTTTCTGAAGTTTTAGAAGTGAAGTGGGCGTATGGTCTTGGCTGCACCCATATTTTTGCTCGTAGCATTTTTCAATAAGAATCAGCAAAGGAACTGAGTGGTGAAAAAGGTAGTTGCGGCGTTATCGTTATCATTTCTTGTGACACATGTAAGCTGGGCTTGGAGCCCGGAGCAGCCTCTGGAAGTAAAGCTTGGGCAGCAGACACAAAGCTTTACACTGAAGACGTTACTGGCGGAAGCACCTGAGCAGAGTTTTACGGTCTTTAACGATGCTTACCATAAGAAACAGACCTACGATGGCGTACGCCTGGTTGATATTCTACGGTTGGCAGGTGTAGATATTAATCAGGTTAATGAGATTACCTTTCAGTGCGCTGATGGTTACCGGGCGGTGATGAACATTGATATTCTGAAAAAGTACCCCGATGCTGTCATCAGCTACCGACAGAAAGGTGCGGTGGGGGGGGATTTTGATCCAATCGTTGAAGGCAAGAAGATTGCTGACCCCTCACCGTTCTACCTGGTTTGGCCGCAACAAGAAACATACGGTTTGTTCCCGTGGCCACATCAGGTGGTTGGTATTGATGTGGCGATGGATGACAGCACTTATGCGCACCTGAAGCCGGCAGCAGATACCAGTGCTTCGGTACAGAGAGGTTATGAGCTGTTTAAAGGTGCTTGTCTGGCGTGCCATTCTATCAACCTGACCGGCGGTGTAATCGGGCCTGAGTTGAATATCCCGATGAATATTACTGAGTATCGTGATGCCGAGTACCTGAAAAAATTTATTCGTAACCCTGACAGCTTCCGGGCACGCAGTCGTATGACAGGTCTGCCAGACCTGACAGACCAGAATATCGAAGATGCTATCTCGTACCTTGAATATATGAAAAGCCATAAGCAGCTTGAAAAGCTGAAATAAGGTTGCGGCAAAGGTTAATGTATAAAAAGGGGAGAGCTTTCAGGCCTCCCCCTGCTGCTATATGCGGATGCCAGATAACCTGGTATGTTTAACGGTGTTGTCTGGCTTGTAAGGTGATCTGGTTTGCGAGGAGTAATAGATACTGATGTTGCGACAACCTGTTGTTGAATGGCTGGAACTGGTTGAATGGCTGGAACTGAAAGTACCACCACCGGTAGTTGCGCTACTATTTGCCTGGTTAATCTGGTTGTTGGCACCGCAACTGCCTGCCGACTGGCAACTGCCTTTTTACAGTCGCTGGCTGGCGTTGCTGATTGCTATGATTGGCGTTGGTTGTGATCTGGCTGCACTCTGGGCATTTCATCGGGCGCACACAACGATTAACCCATTGCTGCCAGGAAATACACGCGCGTTGGTAATCAGCGGAATTTACCGGTACAGCCGTAACCCTATGTATCTGGGGTTACTTTGCTTGCTTATAGCCTGGACGGTTTATAAAGGGCAGCTGGTGCTATTACTGCTGCTTGCAGGCTTTGTATTTTACATTCACCGTTTTCAGATTGTACCTGAAGAGCGCATTCTCGAGACATTGTTTGGTGAGCGTTATCAGGCATGGCAGCATGAAGTGCGACGCTGGTTATAGGCGACTAATTTCCAAGTGACTAATCACCAGGCGGCTAATTTCCAGGCGACTAATTTCCAGGCGATTAAGTGCGCAAATTTGTAAAGGAAACAGAGCCACTGTTGTTGTAAAACCGTTGCCATAAATACAGCAGTTATAGCTGCGAAGGCAACCGTCATGAAGACAACAGATGACTCTATGGTGCCTACTTCTGCTTGAACCCTGTGTAGGCCGTGGTAAAAGCGGTCTGCTGAAACTGTTTCAGGCCGGTTTCACGGAAATCAATCATCAGCGGGTGTTGTTTGAGTGTTTCCTGAATCTGGTTAGCAGCAATCAGTTCAACGTTCAGTCCATCAATCAGTTGAATAGCCGCTTCCAGTTTGAAACCCAGTGCGCTACCGGCAAATTTCCCTTTGGCTGGTCGCTGCTTGATCATCACTTTATCGACACCATAATCGCTCATCAGCTTCGCAAAAGTGAACTGGAATTTACGCATTTCTTCAACGTCATCACCATTACGGACGACAACGCGCTGTGCACGGCAATCAGGCAGATTGAACAATGCCCCGTCCAGCTCCAGCAGACAGATAATAGCTTCATTGGATTTGATTTCGACACCGCAGATTTTCATGGTTACCTCTGGATAGGGGGCAAGGCATAGGCCGTAAAAAGAGCGCGGATTATAGACCAGTTTTCGACATTCTGTGATTAGCTGCCGACATAAAACTATAGAAGAATCTGGAATCGGCTTGTTTGTGATCAGTTACTCAGTATCATTTACCTTTATACTGGTTTCCGGCTCAGGACTCAGGTTGTGCCTGTGCGATTGATCAGCTAAACCTGTTGATCGGAAGCTCGATAATGTATACAGATGAAAGGACATGCACTCCATGGCAGAGAACAAATACCGTCTGGTAACGCGCAGTGATTTCGATGGCCTCGTGTGCGCCGTACTGCTGAAACACCTGGATATGGTTGACGATATCAAGTTCGTTCACCCGAAAGATATGCAGGATGGCAAGATCGAAATCACCGACAGCGACATTTCAACCAACCTGCCGTATGTGTCAGGCGTCCACCTGGCATTTGATCATCACCTGTCTGAAACTCTGCGTAACGGTAAACAGGATAATCATATTATTGACCCTGAAGCGCCGTCTGCTGCGCGTGTAGTCTTTGATTACTATGGTGGTTATGACGTATTCCCTGAGCGTTGGGCGGACATGATGGAAGCGGTAGATAAAGGGGATTCTGCCCAGTTTAACCGCGAAGAGGTGCTGAACCCGCAAAACTGGGAGCTGCTGAATTTCCTGATGGACGCTCGCACCGGTCTGGGCCGTTTTCGTGAGTTCCGTATTTCCAACTATCAGCTGATGATGGAACTGATCGACCACTGTAAAGATTACACAATCGAACAGATTATGGAGCTGCCCGATGTAAAAGAGCGTGTTGAGCTGTACACCGAGCAAGCAGAGAAGTTTGAAGAACAGATCAAGCGTTGTGCCACGGTACATGGAAACCTGGTTGTACTTGATCTGCGCAATGAAGAGACAATCTGGGCAGGCAACCGTTTTATGATTTATGCACTGTTCCCGCAGACCAATATTTCCATACACGTGCTCTGGGGTCTTAAGCAGCAGAATACGGTATTCGCGACGGGTAAGTCTATTTTTGATCGTAGCTCGAGAACCAATGTGGGTGAACTGATGCTGCAATATGGTGGTGGTGGCCACCAGGCGGCTGGTACGTGTCAGGTTGAAAATGACCAGGCAGTAGAAACGTTGCAGGCCTTGATTGCACAGATCAACGCTGACGGCTGAGTGCTGGGTTCAGCTTCTTCTTTGTCGAGCCGGGCGGCACAGCGTCGCCTGCGCCCGGCTTGAGCAACCCTTTTATGGTGCTGATAACGAGCCCGCGAACTGCAACGGTTCATAGTGATTGTCTGCTCTATGGTTATCCACTCTGTTCTGGCATCCTGGGTCTGCATTATAAAAGCATTCCCTGTATTCACCATAGACGACCAGCCCGATAGAGAGGTCAAAGTAAAGTGGTAAAATTTTCAAGGGAAGAAAAAGAGCAGCTGGTACGTGACCTGCGAGCGTATTGTGAGACAGAGCTTGAGACTGAGCTGGGTGGTTTTCAGGCTGAGTTTCTATTGGACTTCATTTGTGAAAAACTGGCCCCACACACTTATAACCAGGCATTGAAAGATGTGGAAGCACTGATACGAGACCGCACAGAGCGGTTGGCCGAAGAGGTTGAGGCACTGGCGAAGTGAACGCTGTACGTTCATGCAGGACGTTTATACATGCTGGACGTTTATAAATGTGTTACAAACTCCTGCTTTCGCAGGAGCCATGATATTCAATCCTGATTCAATGCAGGCAATACAGCTTAGCCTTCAATGGCCTGTAGAATTGTGCTGCCCAGCTCGCGTGGGCCTTCGACAATGCCGTCTTCGTCGAGTGTCGGGAATACGGCAATGGCGATACCATCTTCTTCCATTCCTGGCAGCCAGCGGTCGAGCCAGGCTTCCATATCTACCTTGAACGGTTCACAATCAGCCCAGTCTCCTGTTGCCCACTGTGCTGCATAGTCAGGGTGTGGCCAGACGGGCATACACTCATCATCGTCATCGGTATTGACCAGTACAAAACCCTCGTCGTCACGCAAGCTCCAGATTTCCTCCCATTTGCTGACTTTGTCGATAAAGTGATCGTAACGCTTATCAGCGTCCAGATTCTGAATTTTTTCGCGTTGTTCGGCAGTCAGTTTGTAAGCCATTGTGCTCTCTGTAATGTACGAAAATGTTAGGGGGTATAGCATGTTGCAAGTATGAAAAAGGTCATACCAGGGTTTAATAAAGACAAGGTCAGGGTAGCGCAAAAACAGCGCTGCATATATGGAAACTTCTTATTTGCTGCACTTTCTGGAAAATCTGGCGGCGTACGCTGGGTGGCTCTGATTCAGTGGTTCTGATTCAGTCAGGGAGACCCCGTCATGAATATTGACATATCCAGGTCCCGGAGCCTGTTGCACGGGATACAATCCTCAGTGAACAGCCGCGCAACAGTGTCAGTGAAATTCAAACAGTGTCAGTGAAATCCAGGTACAATATGATGCTGAGTCACTGACCGCACAACAGGCTCAGATGGTTATTTAACAGTTCAGGTCACTTGATATTCAGCCGGATAAAGCGCTGGCGCACGTAATGAAAGGTGCTGGCTTTGATGCTCGTGCAGTGGGAAAATTAGCGGGCATAGTGCCCGGATGGGGTAAGACATCGTCGTCACATCGGAGTCAGGGTCTACTTGCCAGTGATTATCGGTTCGACGAACTGGAAAGCTTGCTGGCGACGTTGCAACGTGATCAACGTTCTGCAAAAGCAAAAGCGCAGGAACAGGCGCGGCAGGCGATTCTGGGTCTGTCTGAGCAGGCGGGGCAGGGTGGTCTGGTCAGGTCAGGTCAGGGTGTGGGCTTAACATCTCCATTACTCTGATTGACAAACGACAGGACGGCAAGACGCCGCCCTGTCGCAGATAACAGTGTACTTATGGCCGTTTTAGGTAGCGCACAGGGGGCGGTATCAGTTTAGCGGCGTTGTTTCTTCACCGAACCAGGCGAGCTGTTCATGCAGTTCAACAACCTCTCCAACAATCACCAGAGAAGGGGCGGGTAGCTGGGCTTCAGCCTGACGTGCCACAATAGTGGCCAGGGTGCCGGTCAGTACTTTCTGGTCTGGCTGTGTGCCACGGGACAC
>JAOXSF010000073.1 GCA_025800125.1 Marinobacterium sp. | reverse complement strand
GACATTCTAAAGACCCCGGTGAATGATGTGGTTGCCCTGGTAGAGAACAAGGAAATGGCGCGCAATGCCCTCCCGTCATCAACCCTCTCTGCTGTCTCGTCATTCCGACGCCAACAGACTCAGCCCACAGGGACCCCAGCCGCAACCCCATCCCGGACCAGGTCAAACAAGCAATATGCCCAGACTGCAAGATCTCCTTTAATATCTTCACAGAGGGGGCCCGAGTCTGGAACACTAAACCCCATCAAGTCTGGATCAGCTGCTACAGAGCCCGCCGCCGCAGGAAGCGCACACAAATTAAGCCCCAGGCTCCCCCGCCGGCCGTTCAGGCCTTAGAATCTGACCCGATATACCAAGTTGCAGCATTTCAATCAGGCAGAACCCGCCGCCAACGTCGCTGTAAACACGCCCAAGCCACACATAGTACCGTCGACAAACGCCCACCTGTGATACTTGATCATCACGTCTTCACCAAGGGTGAATGGAAACGTGCACGCCTCCGAGACCATCCTCTCAGTCACCATCTCGGTTGACACCTCAGCCCAGGCCACATAACTGCTCCGCCCACGCCTCGAACACCCACGCAGAGGTCTCAGCCATCGCGGACACTGGCGCCCAGTCCGACTTATGGTCCCTGGCAGCCTTCCTAGCCTGTGGGTTCTCACAGAGGACCTACACCCTGTCAGCCTTGGCTTGTCATCCGCCAACCGCTCTCCAATTTCTATCGAGGGAGCGTTCTTTGCCAAGCTCACAGCGACGTCCCGCAAAGGCGAGGTGACCACATGCCGCTCCATGGTCTACGTCAGCAGCTCCGTCCAAGC
>JAOXSF010000061.1 GCA_025800125.1 Marinobacterium sp. | reverse complement strand
AGCGGATCTGCTAATTACACAGGATGAGTTTGAACAGCTGACACAGCTGCGAGAACGCCGTTACTACGAAGATCTGGCCCGCACTTACGAGGCGCATATCCCCGCTATTAATCCGATTGACTGGGTGCAATCCCAGTGTCAATTGGCGCATACCCATGGATTTCATACACACTATTTTAAAGAGCGCTGGATGCGTGCCGCTTTACAATATGGCGAACAGTTTTATCAACGTCATGCGATTATCCAGCATTTAGCTCAAAACGGCTTAACGCCTCAGGAGCGTTGGGATCGAATAGAGCAAGTACTGACACCGATAAACGCCAATCAGAAGCACACAGGGATGAATGATGCATAACGACGATACAAAGGCCCCATCAATTCACGAGAATTTAAGAGCGGCTTCCCCGACGACCTTACCGCCTCCGATGGTGACGGATAAGAGGGTCAGCAGCGATGTCGTCTTTGGCGGCATGTGCACAAATCCGTTAATGGATTTAGTGCATGTCACGGGTGACAAAACACATTTTTTGCTGCTGGATGAGATCGCATATGATGACCTGAATGACGAGATTAAGCAGGTAGACCAGTGGCTATCGCAATACCGCGCCGCTTATCAACAAAGCTTCCAAGCCAACGATCCTGACGCTGAAGAGGCAGCGGCCCAAGCGCGAATGCATAAGCTCGAAGAAGGCATCGAACTGGGTATTATCGCGCTGGGCCAGCCCGACGCAAACAGTGATGAGAAAGAAGATCACAACGATGTCATTCTCAGTCAGGACGACATTGCCGGCCTGATCAGCAGCCTGCAAAAAGACCGTAAAGCCATTGAAGGCCACTCTCCACGCCTGTGGCACAATAACCTGCTGGCCCGCAACTACGAAGCCCTGAAGCAGGCACGGTTGGCGATCATTGATGCCGAACTGAAACGGCTGAAGTCTAACCAGACCAAGATGCCGGAAAAGAGCAAAACCTTTGCAGGATTTGGTGAGCGTCAATATACCCTGGGCAAGACTGTTGATACGGGCAAAGCTTATAAAGCCAACAAGCACGGGTTTGAAGTTGTCGAATTTGTCCGCGCCAGTAGCCCGGATAAATTCTATTACGCCCGTAAATCGTTTATTGAAGAAACCCGCTTCAGCGCACGGGTTCAGAAAGTCAGCTTCACAGAAGAGACCCGCGAGCTGATTAAGCAGCAAGCCAGCGCGAAAGCCATTGCCAGTGCGCTTAAAAAAGATATTACTGAGGCTGCCGCTAAGCAGTTTTCCAATTACAACACAGCCCCCCTGAAAAATACTGCGTTTAAGTTTCTTGACGAAAAAGTCCCAGAAGACCACGCCTTTAATGCCCTGCATACCGAACTGCTGAATCACGCACGCAAGGACAGCACCCCCGACAGCATTATGGGCTGGACTGCCGAGGCCCACGCGCTACGCTTTGCCGCCGCAGCCACCGCCGAGGTGACAGGCTTTGACCGCGCAACCATGGGCGGCAGCCTGTCCATGGGCGGGAATGCGGCGCTGTCTATTCTGGAAGCCAGTGTGAGTGGTACCGTTATGCTGCCCCGCGCCGCGGGGTATGACTGCTACATCAGCTATGAAAACGAAAACAAAGAGACCATCTATCACCGTTTCGGCGCCTTCCGGCTGAAAGGTGAGCTGGTACTCTCCTGCTTTGCCGGGGCCAAAGCTAACGCCAGCGGTACGCTGTCACTGCAACTGAAACCGGGTGAAGAAGAGGTACCGAGCGGTGCCACCGCACTGTTAGATCC
>JAOXSF010000077.1 GCA_025800125.1 Marinobacterium sp. | reverse complement strand
AGCTTATCTGAACCAGGTTGAGAGCTATCTCTGTACAGCCCTCACCCGCGCTAAAGAGCTCGGACAACTGGAAAGCCACGCCAACCCGGCAACACTGGCTGCCTTCCTGATGAGCAACGTCTGGGGCCTGCGTGTTACAAGCAGCACCCGTCCAGACCACGTACGCTACCAGCAACTAGTAGAGCACGCACTATCTGCACTTCCAGTCTCGCCCGCAATTCAGAAAGCATCCTGATAAAGCCATATATAAAAAACGCCCGCAATGGGCGTTTTTTATTAGCTGAAATTATTTAAATTACTGCCGATTAATTTTCACGCACTTTGCATTATAGCCATTATTGGTACGGGCGGAGGTGGTAATAATATTTTTCCAGGCTTGCTGGTATGTCATCCCTTTAGTACGGCTTTTATGCACCAGATAATCAAATGTCGGGCCATCCGGGTTACCATATTTTTCAAGATCACGCTGGCGTAGTTTTTCTACACCATCGGCCATCATATAACGCGCATTAACACGCGCCCGGTGACGAATATCAAACGCACGTCTGGCACGCTCTTCCAGCGAAAAACCCGCCTCAATCCAGCGCTGATTAATTACCGGCAGTGCAACTACCTGATAGTTATACCAGCGCCTTATATCACAATCAGTCTCGGGAATAGACACCAGCTTAACCGGTGCCAAGGCTGTCTCGGGAACGGATTCAGGTTGTGTACCCCTTTCTGGCTGTGTAACCACTTCTGGTTGAACAGGCGCAGACACAACAGAGCTATTCGAGCACCCAGCCAACCATACCGCAGCCAGCAACGTCAGCCAGCGTCCCGCTTTTTTTATTTTCATACGTAACTCCCTTTATGCTTTCAGGACAGACATTACCACCAGAACAGACACTATCACCAGAACAGACAGCAGGCACACTGAGACTTTTATACTTCCCGGCCTGAAGGGCCGGGAAAGGGTGTTCACGGAAGGTTACGGCGATGAAACCTCCAACGGTGTTTTTTGCTGTGCAACCGTTTGCTGACTAGCGTGTTCACACTCTGGCTGCACCCGCTGTTCAGGCTCATCAAAGTTTCCGCCCTTCAACCAGCGCATGACCCGGTGTAAATCCTCCAGAATCAGATAATTTACTGGCACCAGCAACAAAGTGATCAGCGTGGCAAACAGAATACCGAAGCCGAGCGAAACTGCCATCGGGATCAGGAACTGTGCCTGTATCGCTTTTTCAAACAGCAGTGGCATCAAGCCAATAAAAGTCGTCATGGAGGTCAGCATTACCGGACGAAAACGTGCGCTACCCGCAGTCAGCACCGCATTCAGAGTAGCCTGAAAGCGGTTCGCACCAGGTTCAATCACCCGACTGCGATTAACGAAATCTACCAGTACCAGGCTGTCATTGACCACAACACCCACCAGCGCCATCAAGCCCAGCAGGCTCATTATGGTCAAATCCATCCCCATCAGCCCGTGGCCCAGAATAGCGCCAATAATGCCAAAGGGAATTACCGACATCACAATAAAAGGCTGCAACCAGCTACGCAGCGGAATCGCCAGCAGTGCGTAGATAACAAATAGCACAAAGCCCAGCCCCAGCGCCAACGAACCAAAGGAATCACGCTGTTCTTCAGCCTCCCCTTTCAGGCTATAACTGGCACCGGGATACTGAGCCACTAACGCTGCCATAAAGATATCAAGCTCACGGTTCAGAATAGTGGCATTTACATTCTGCTTATCCATATCAGCGGTAACGCTAAGGGTACGGTACTGATCGACACGATAGATTGTATCAGCGCTCTGGCCTGGCACCAGTCGGGCCACGTCAGCCAGCGGCACCTGCCCGCTGGCAGTATTGATCAATACGTTCTTCAGACTGGCGATTGATTGACGTTCAGTCAGTGGCAAGCGCACCATCACTCGTACATCATCACGGCCACGCTGTACCCGCTGCACCTCAATACCAAAGAAGTTTTGTCGTACCTGACGAATAATATCGCTACGACTCAAACCCAGCAGGTGCGCCTGCGGTGTCAGCTCCAGCTGCAACTCTTCTTTACCGTTAGACAGGTTATCGGCAATATCAAACAGCGCCGGATAACTTTCAAGCTGCGCTCTCACCTGCGGGATCATCGCGTCAAGATCAGCCACCGAGCCAGAACTGAGCTGAATATCCACCGGGTCACTACTGCGACCAATTTCCGCCCGGAAATAAAGTGATTCAGAACCGGGCAGTTCACCGATCAGCTTGCGCCACTCACCCACCAGGCGTCGCGTACTGAGGCTTTCATCACGCTCTTCGGAAGACTGCAACTCCATACGAATACGGCCTGTTTCTGCACCGGTAGTAGCAAAAATATTACGCACAACACTTTTGCCCGTTTCCGGGTCACGGTAACGCTGCTCTATCGTACTGGCAGCTTCAACGATGCGGGCGACATAGCTATCGGTCACTTCAAACGGCGTACCAGCAGGCATACTCAGGGTGACTCGGGCGGTATCGCTCTGTACTCGAGGAAAGAAAATAAACTTTGTCCAGCCACTCATTAGCATGGCAATAATCAGCACAAACACCCCGACAAACAGCGCCAACGTGGTGTAACGGTAGTTCAGTGCCAATTTCAGTAAGGGCTGGTAGTAACGCAGAATCGCCCGTTCAAAACCATCAGCAAAACCCTGCTGGATACGACTGAAACGACCCGGTTTTTTCTCATGGCGCAGCCGTACATGTTTGAGGTGGGCCGGTAGCACCAGCTTGGACTCAATCAGCGAGAATAACAGGACCGGAATCACCACAATCGGGATTTGTGCAAAGAAGGAACCACGCCCTCCCTCCATCATCGCAATGGGTGTAAACGCAGCCACAGTCGTCAGCACACCGAAGGTAACCGGCACCGTTACCTCTTTCGTGCCATTAATTGCTGCCTGCAAACCGTTCTCGGAATGCTGCATATGCCGATAGACATTTTCACCGGTGACAATGGCATCATCCACCACAATCCCCAGCACCAGAATAAAGCCGAACAGAGTAACAATATTCAGCGTTGCTCCCACCAACGGCATCACCAGGAATGCGCCCATGAAACTGATCGGCACGCCCAGGAATACCCAGAAAGCAATCGAAGGGCGCAAAAACAGCGTCAACAGTAACAGTACCAGCGCACCGCCCTGTAAGGCATTGGTGGTCAACGTCTGGATACGGCTTTTAACAATGCGCGAATCATCATCCCAGTAGGTCAGCTCCAGCCCCCCGGGTAAATGGCTTTGCTGATCAGCAATATAATCCTTGACGGCATTTGCCACCTGAATGGCACTCTGGGTACCGACACGGTATACCTCCACCATCACTGCAGGCTGGCCATTAAAACGGGTACGTAACGCGCTTTCTTCAAAGCCATCGGTCACGGTAGCAATATCTTTGAGGCGCACAATGCTGCCATCAGCACTGGTTTTAATAACGGTATTTTCAAACTCGTCACGCTGATAAGCCTGACCTTTTGATCGAATCAGAATATCACCGCCATCGGTGCGAATATTACCTGCTGACAGGTCCAGAGAGCTGGCCCCGACCCGATTAGCGATTTCATTCAGCGTCAGACCGGTTTCACGCAGCCGATCTTGTTCAACTTCAATGGCCAGCTCATAGTTACGTACACCGTCCAGCTCCACCTGGGTGATATCACGCAGGCGTAGCAGGTCATCCCGCACCCGCTCACCATACTGTCGTAGCTCTTTCTCACTGAGTGGGCCAGAGAGTGCGACGGTGATAACTTCATGTTTACGCTCAGCCAGCTCCACCACTGGCCGGTCTGCCTCAGCAGGAAAGGTGCCAATAGCATCAACACGGGCCTTGATATCGGCCAGCATTTCGCGGGGGTCATAACCGGTTTCAACATCAATGGTAACTACACTGGAGCCTTCCACCGAACGACTGCGAATCTCCTCAATTCCTTCCAGGTCGGACACCGCCTGTTCGACACGGATTGCCAACCCTTGTTCGGCATCTTCCGGCGTTGCACCACGCAACGTCATCTGCACCCGAATCACATCAGAGGCGAAGTCCGGAAACACTTCCAGTGGAATACGGAACTGTAGCGACAATAGCCCCGCCGCCAGTATGCAGAGCATCAGCAGGTTGGCAGCAACATGATTACGCGCAAACCAGGCGATCATACTCCATCCTCCCCGCTGGCAGCGGTACGTGTCTGCTCAGGCTTGCCCTTTTGCTGGCCTGGCTCTGCTTTTTCCCTGCCTGGTGCTGCTTGCTCGCCCGCCTGTTTTACCGGCGTACCGGACACTACCTGGCCCAGTGGCGTAATCACCAGCTGATCACCTGATTGCAGTCCATTACCAATAACCGCATGGCTGCCATTCTGCCAATCAATACTTACGTCACTACGCTGTAGCACACCATCAACCACTTTGTAGACGTAACTGCCCTGATAGATCGCCCGATTCGGAATCACCAGAGCATCCTGCACCGTGCGTCCCTGAATACGTGCTGTAACATACTGACCCACTTTTAACGGCACCCGACCTGCTGCCGCTTTTCCATACGGGTCATCAATCTGCGCCACCACATAGAGCTGACGACTGCTATCATCAATGGCCCCTTCAGTCAGCACAACCCGGCCCTGCCAATGCTCGGTACGTACCAGCTCTGAGGTAATAGTCACATCAGGCTCTGCTACCGGCTGGTTATCGTCAAAGCGGTAACGCTCTGGCAGGTCGATGTATTTCAGGTCACGGTTCTGCAACGGCAGGCGTACCTCGACATAATCCACCGCATACAACGTTGCCAACGTGGTACCGGTTGAGACTAACTGGCCTATATCAACATTCTTGTTCAGTACACGGGCGGTATAAGGGGCGCGAATTTCAGTACGCTCCAGATTCAGCTCAGCGATTTTCAGCGCCGCACGGGCAGACTCAACCGAAGCACGCGCCGCTGCCAACTGTGGTTTGCGCTGTACCAGCGCCGGTGCAGCGGCACGATTACCCAACCGTCGCCAATCCTGGGCAGCCTGCTCAGCCTGGGCCTGCTCTTCCGCCAGCTTCTGACGGGCACTGGCCAGACTGGCACGGGCAGAGGCAACCTGAGCTTCATAATCACGGGGATCGATTTTCAACAGGGCTTCGCCCTTTTCAAAGAAGCTACCCGTACGGAATTTTGCGCTGATCCAGACAATCTCTCCGGCCACCTGCGGCAACAGTGTACTCTGGGTACGAGGACGGATACGGCCATAGCTGTCAAGGGTAATGCTGAACGCCTGCGGTGCAATGCGCATGGTTTCCACTGTCAGCTGGGGCGCTTTCTGTGGCGGGCGACGTTTAGCCTGAGGCGGGTTACTCATTATCCAGGCGCTGGCTGCGCCCAGCAGCACCAGCACCAGCACGGGTAAAATTAGTTTGCGGATCATCATTTGCTTCCTTAGCCGCCCCTGGTGAGGCGGTACATATCAGTCTTTGCCCGACAGGGACGAATACTTGACGGCTCAGCGTTCAGACGTACTCAGGCATTTTCAGCCTCGATACGCCAGTGCCCGGCCAGCGCCTGATGCAGGCTGATGCGGTTTTGCAACAATTGACCACGCAAATTGATCACACTGGTGCGGGCATCAAATGCCTGGCGCTGCGACTCAAGCACCGTGGTGTAGTTCGCCAGCCCTTTCTGATATTGCTCGAATGCCAATGTTTCAGCAGCGTCTGCATTACTACGTGCTTCCAGATAGGCCTGATACTGCTGCTGCAGTGCCTGGTGGTTACTGAGCAGGTTTTCAACCTGCTCAAACGCCTGGTAGAGCGCCTCCAGATACTGTTGCTCCAGCTGGTTACGACGGGCTAATTGCAGCGCTTCGCTGGCTTCCTTACGACCACCGTCCAGTAGTGTCTGCGCCAATGAACTACCCAGCGACCAGGCCAGACTGCCACCACTGAGCAGATCTGACAGCTCACTGCTGCTACGGCCCAGGCTGGCGGTCAGATTCAGCGACGGAAAGCGGTTTTTATGAGCTGCTGCCAGTGCAGCATCAGCAGACATCAACTGCAACCAACGGCTTTGTAAGTCGGGCCGACGGCGGATCAGATCTGCAGGTAAACCTGCTGGAATGGCACTGTCCAGCAAAGGCATTTTCATTTCAGCCCGCAACAGCCCTGCCGGATAGTCTCCCAGCAACTGTTCCAGCGTACGACGGGCGCTGAGTACCGTCTGTTGCTGAGCACTGATACGGGCATCCTCAGAGTGAACATTGTTACGGGCCAGATAAATATCCAGCGCGCTGCTCAACCCCTGCTGATAACGCGCCTGAATCAGCTCCAGGTTCTGTTGCAGATTGGCGCGCCGCTGCTGATACAACGCCAGCAACTGCTGTGCCTGCTGCAAGCTGTACCAGCCACGGGCAACATCGGCACTGAGTTGTAACTGACGATCAGCCAGCGTGGCCTGCTGTGCCGCCAGCGTGAGCGCTGCTTCACGGGCCTGATCATCCAGCCGTCCCCAGACATCAACGTTCCAACTGAGGTTCAGATTCAGACTGGCATTATCACTGACCCGGCTACCACTATCACTGCGACCCGCTGTCGCAGCCAGATTCAATTCCGGCAGCTCGTCTGCCCCAGCAATCAGCACTTGCTGACGGGCCTGGGCAACCTGTGCCCGCACTTGTGCCACCCCCCGGTTATGCTGTTGCGCTTTGTCAACCAACACAGACAGTTGCGGGTCAGCAAAGGTTTTCAGCCAACCATCACTGACAGTTGCCTGAGTCGCTTCAGACTGCCAATGGTCAGGCAATTGCTGCTCGGGCGGTTGTTGCTGTTTCTGTAACCGCTCCACTGCCGACAAAGGTGGTACAGGGCGCGGGGTGCAGGCAGCCAGAGCAGAAGCGGCCAGCAGAATCATCAGATGTCGCGGAGCAATCCAGGGCATAGGAATCCATTAAAGTGGGTCAGATTTACAGCAGTTAAGCACTGACGGTTAAGCACTGACAGCTGCCAACCGACCCGTATACAGGTAGCGCATCATGCTGGTCAGTAACAAAAATCGGTCGGTAAAAAGCAGGCTGGTAACAAAAACAAGCCAGTGACAGGAATAGTAATCAATACGGTGAGAACTGGCAGCCGGTTTTACAGTTCTTTACACGGATTTAATATTGAAGAGGGCAAAGCACAATGCCGTCAAACAAAGAAAGGATAAAAGTAACCAATACAGACAAGCACCGATAATTATTACCAGAGGAGGGTATTGCCAGAAAACAGCCTGTGCCAACAGAGAACATCTGAAGGTCGCCTTTTGGAAACAACCCACATCTGAAAATCTGTTACTCCTGAAAAGTAATCACGCTTCATACCTGAAAAAGCCCCCATAATGCTTCTGGGGGCTTCATGGCACGGAATACCACAAGAGATCAGCTAATCATCAGATGAAAGCCGATACCCGCAATAGCAGCACCAATATACCGCAGCAGCTGCGCTCCATGTTCCAGCTGGTGCGCAAAATAGCCAACCAGTACACCGGTAATGTGAATAGACGCCGTACCAACAATAAAGCCCGCCGCATACAGTGAAGGCTCTGCCAGGTGTGGCATCTCTGTGCCATGGGCGTGGCCATGGAAAACAGCAAAAAAACCGACAAAAGCCATCGCCAGCATTGCCGGTGCTTTCTTTTCCGCCGCCAGCGCAACACCCAGTGCCAGTACCGAGAATGTGATACCCAGCTCAACAGAAAACAACGGGATACCCTGCATGCCCAGCACACCTCCCACCAGCATGACACACACAAAAGTTAAGGGCACAGTCCAGATTGCACGACCACCCATCTGCGCACTCAGAATACCAACACTGATCATCGCCAGCAGATGATCAAACCCCAGTACAGGATGGCTAAAACCTGCGACAAAACCACCACCCAGCGCTGCATCATGGGCGTATGCGATCCCAGGCAGCAGCAGGCCTGCCAGTAAGGTAAATATATATTTTCTCATAGTATTTTTCAGTCTGATAAGCAGCCATAAAATTATCGGGCTATTTCTGGCAAGTGCAGGTTCAGCTGTTGCGGCTTATCAGATGCAAAACCGTATTAACCCACAACTCACCTGCAATATCTGGACAGAGCAAGCGCTGCCAGGAAGGCACGCTACCATACCAGAGCAACAAACCCTCGAAAAGTTACAGGATAGAAGCAGGCACCACCCCTGGCAGGAAAAGACAACAGTACAGATTTCATACCCGAGACCACAGATTTACAGGTAAAAACTTTCTCGCTAGCACCTACAACTAGCAACTTTGTACGCACAACTGTTGTTAAAACAGACAAACAGACAAACAGACAAACAGACAAACAGACAAACAGACAAACAGACAAACAGACAAACAGACAAACAGACAAACAGACAAACAGACGTTAAGGCTAGCAGGTTTAAGTAGATGCAGGTGTTAAGAAAAGCAGCGAAAGAAACAAATCACGGTCACCCGGCAAAGCCTCGCGGACTTCACCAGGTAACATTTATCAACGATCAGTGCGATGGCTGATAAGGGAAAGCAGAGTGATGTACGTTGATCAGCAGCTGATCATCGTCACCACGTACATAGCCAAAGGTATATTCCACCTTAGCTTCTTTACCCGTGTTGGCATCAGTAAAGAAGTAGTTACCCATGGCAACAGCAGAGTCACCATCAATGATGATGTCTGCGTTATCAAAACGTACCGCAGACCATGGCTGTAGTGCAAAACCGTGGTCTTCATTCACCACGCCCGTTACGAAGTAGGAGATCGCATCCTGCTTACTCAGACGGAACTGCTGTGCAGCAGCCTTGGTTGGCTTGAACAGTACAGTGCCTTCATCGTAAGCGTAGAGGTTATCAACATGGTTGGTTGCCAGCGTCTTGTAATCGCCCTTATCGCTGTAAGCTTTACCAATCGCGACAATACCTTCACCCCAGACTTTCTGCGCTGCTTGCACTTCAGCTTCAGTAATAGGTGCTGCATGGGCAGCCGTGCCCGTTACCAGCATCATCGCCGCGGCGGAGGTTGTCATAAATTTCATCATCGTTGATTCCCTTTACTATGAGTTTCATTTAATACGTTTTTATTCTTATAAACAGACACTAAAAAAGTGTAGACACATATATAATTCAGGCTTAAAAATTCAGGTGGTAAGCACATAATTGCAGCACTATGTAAAAACATAAATTCAACATTATCAAAGCGCACAAAATATAGCCAACAAAACATACCTTTTATAATAGTCGCAGTAATTGAAAGCTCACTTCTTTAAAAATTCGCATCAGATCATGCCATCAAGTTAATTAAATTTCAACATCTAAAAACAAACTGATGAAACTTTTATAATTTCATTGATTTATATTAATTGAGCACCCTCGCAGGGTCTGATAAATCTATACAAAGGTATTAGGGAATCAAGCATTATCTTAATGAGTAATCATTAAGATAATGCTTGATATTTGAGCAATTGAAGATATGGGGGAAGTATGAAGTATAACGCAGCAATCGATCAAAGGCACCTTGTATATACAAACAAGGTATATAAAAACAAGCCCATGGCACACTTATCACCCTATAACCTGCCTTCAGTATGCTGACAGACCCAATAATAGCAGGCTGCTCATAGCCTGAATAACGCTATAGCCTGTTATGAACACCACAACGTTTACGTGCAAACGCATTATTACAGGACAGCGTGAATTCAACTCCGAAGTGCAACACTCCTTATCTCAAGCAGTTTTCAGATAGTTATTAAATACTGTCTGAGGCTGCTTGTACTCAAGGCATTTCCGAGGCCTCAGGTTAAGCCGTTGCTGGGCCTGTGCCAGCTGCTCACTC
>JAOXSF010000046.1 GCA_025800125.1 Marinobacterium sp. | reverse complement strand
GTGTCTCAGACCCCTGAAAAGCCGTTTTAAATTAAGGCTTGGGGTAACTTTGTTCAAGTAGCACTTTAACTGATTGCGCTAAGCTGCTGTTTTTGATAGCAAATAACAAAACACTGTATATACGTTCAGAGGGGGGCTGTTCGACCACCCCAGAATTGCGCTAACCCTTTATTTTTCAACGGGTTAGCGTGTTTGAATTGCAGAAAGGAAGGGAGTATGGAAATCAGTGAGATGCTGACTGTTCACGCAGTTGTATTACGTCCGTCAGTTCAAGCCCTGTGGCGGTGGCAATCTGCTCATCACTCAGGCCCATGGCGATCAGCTTCAGTGCTGTCTGGTGCTGTGCTTCCTGAATGCCTGCCTGACGTCCTTCCTGGCGGCCTCGAATCAGCCCCTGCTCCATACCCTTGGCCATACCCTTCTCTTCCCAGCGTTCGGGCCAGCGTTTGATGCGTTCTGACAGCATGGTATGTACCTCGTGTAGTTCCTGCAGTTTATGAAAGTTGCCCAGTTCAAGTTCAGGTGCCCGATGCGGTAGTAAAACCCGGCGTATCCAGACGGTAAAGGCGCGGCGCAGGCCGGTCTGCTGTGGTGCTTGCAACCACTCCACCAGAGTACCCAGCACATTGAGCATATCCTGTTCATCGCGGTTATGCTCCAGCCGGAATAATGCACCGGCCAGATTGCGGGTTTCATCTGACCAGGCAGGCTGGTTGATCAGCTCACCTTCGTCCAGTAACAGATAACTCAGTTGCGGGCAGTAATGCTGTAAACCACCGGGAACCGCCTCAATCAGTTGACTGATATTCTGCGCAGCATTCCAGCGCTGTTCGCCATTGTACAACACCATTGGCAATATGGGTGGCAGTTTACCTGCAGGTGTAAAACGGCGCTGGCGAATCAGATCCTGATATAGCAACCCAACATAGGTCATGATTCGCACAGCCATATAGCGGTCGATGGAGGACTGAAATTCCAGCAGCAGATACACATATAGCCAGTCATCCCCCCAGCGTACCCGCCAGATTATATCGTCCTCCCTGTCGCGCAGTTCATCACTGATATAACTGCCGCTGACCTTTTCCAGCGTGCTGAAGTCGAGCTGCGAGACCCAGTCCTGCTTTACAAAACCGGTCAGTAGATCACGCACCATTTCAGGGTGGGAGAAGAGTAGCTTGTAGCTGTTATCGTGGCTGGCCATGGGCGTCTCCGGGTTGGGTATCTGAATCATGGCATAGATTGGCGGTTTTCCTGTTCTCAGATTCTATATGGGCGTGGACTTTGGTGTAACGAGGGAAGCGTACGTCTCAGAGTCGGCAGGTTAGTGGTGCCAGGTCTGGCAATAGAGGGAAGCCTTAGCGGCTCAGGGGTCTGAGACCAAAGGGCATTCCATTTTTCTGGGACAGAAAGCGGTCTCAACAGCCTTAGCGGCTCAGGGGTCTGAGACGAGGTTTGCCTATGTGTAACTGTAACACGAAAGAGTCTCAACAGCCTTAGCGGCTCAGGGGTCTGAGACAGTTAAAAGTGGCGTTTGATGGTCTTGGTAGTCTCAACAGCCTTAGCGGCTCAGGGGTCTGAGACCCGTCAGCTGTGTAATCCGTAATTGCTGCTCTATTGTCTCAACAGCCTTAGCGGCTCAGGGGTCTGAGACAGCACCCTTCAGAAACCTTTACGAATCAATCGCTTAGACCCTACTCTCAGGTGTACTTCAAGGTATAACATCTGTTTTACCCCGAAATTGGCTCAGAACCCGGTTTTTCTGTGTCTCAGACCCCTGAAAAGCCGTTTTAAATTAAGGCTTGGGGTAACTTTGTTCAAGTAGCACTTTAACTGATTGCGCTAAGCTGCTGTTTTTGATAGCAAATAACAAAACACTGTATATACGTTCAGAGGGGGGCTGTT
>JAOXSF010000022.1 GCA_025800125.1 Marinobacterium sp. | reverse complement strand
GCTCCTGGAATCCCCTTCGTTCACGGAGGGGAGAAGTCAATGTACAGCGGTGGTTACTCCTGGTTCGATGCAGTGAGGGTTTTCGTTGGTTTTTGCTAACGCTGCTGAGCAACGGTCTATAGTGTAGCGAGCAGCAGCGCTCTGGGCGCGCAACCTCAGTGTGATTAATTGCAAAGCGGTGGCTGCATTCTTATGGGGTGGTCAACGTCTGCTCTGGACGTCAGGGAGGTTTGCAGGATGAGGGTTCTTGTATGGGGCGCCAGTCGTGGTGTTGGTTTGCTTGTGGCACAACAGGCGCTAGAAGCTGGACACACCGTAACTGCGGTAGCGAGGCGACAAATTCCACTGGGGGGCTGTGAGTCAACACTGACTATGCGACGGGCAAATATCGAAGACCGTTTTTCGGTACAGAGCCTGGTAGCAGGGCATGATGCGGTTGTAATCAGTATCGGCGCTTTACCAGGGTTTACGCCTGTATATAGTTTTTCGTTGGGCACCAGTCATGTGATTGAGGCTATGCAGCGGGCAGGTGTGCGTCGCCTGGTTGTGGTGACAGGTATTGGTGCGGGTGATAGTCGTGGCCATGGTGGTTTTTTATATGACCGACTTTTCCTGCCTTTTGTATTGGGGCGTGTCTATCGAGATAAAGACCGTCAGGAAAGGCTGGTGCGAGAGAGTCAATTGGACTGGACATTGGTCAGGCCTGGCTTTTTGACGCATGGCCCACGCACGGCAAACTACCAGGTTCATACTGATTTAAGAGGCATTAAAGCGGGTAAGATTTCCCGTGCTGATGTAGCGCACTTTATTATACATTCGTTGAATGAAAGGTGTTGGTATCAACAGAGCCCCTTGCTTGGCTGTGCCGTATAGAATAGGGCGTTATTGATGTGTTTTGTAAAATGTATGCGTTTTATTTATTGATGTATAAAATATACATGGTATTAAATTAATTTCTTATGATTCAAATGGTTACCTGTTTTATAAAGTCAATTTTCTGACCTGATATCCATATTTGTCAGTAACCTGTTCTGGAAGGTATGTGTGCTGACGGTTAACAAAATAGACCTCTCAGGTCTCTGGTCTATACTGCAGTCAGTAAGTGTAAGTGAGGCTGCGCCATGAAACAGATTATTTTCCTTGCACCGTCGCTTTCTCAGGCACAGTCAGTTGTAACTGAGTCAGGAGCGCTGGGTGTCGAGCAGACTGATATTCATGCGATAGTCAGTGACCCGCAGATACTTGAAAATACGCCTATTTTACAGGCATCTGAGGTTGAAACGACTGAGCTGGAGACTGACCTTGACTGGGGCATGGTAACCGGAGGCACTTTAGGGCTGGTAGCAGGTCTTTCTGTGCTGGGAGCCCCGGCAGTGGTGTTGACAGGAAGCACCGTCGTTCTCTTGAGCAGCCTTGCAGGTATTGGGCTGGGAGGCTGGTTAGGCGCAATGATTGGTGAACAGACACCTCGGGGTATACTGGATAAGTATCGTCAGGCAATCGCACAGGGACATTTGTTGCTCCTGATAGAGGTCCCCGATGAACGTTTACCGCAAGCCTTTAGACTGATTCGTCAGCATTGCCCGCAAGCGTTAGTGGAAGTGACAACTCACAGCTTTGATCGACAGCTTGCTGCATGAACCCCGTGAGGGGATATAGAGCCGGAATCTTTTTCGGTAAAAAATGGGGGAGGTTTCAGAGGCCTCCCCCATTTTATATTGGGTGTTAAAAATGATGATTATCACTTTTCAAACAAGCACTCTGTAAAAGCGGTGCTCTGGAAATAGTGTTTTTTTGTACTCTGATCGTGCTAGCACTTTTGGTTTAAAGCCAGGTAAAGCTCTGGTACTCTGTTTTTACTCGTTATTGTGAATATATGACTACAGTGTTTGTTGTAGTGATGTGAGATCAATTTTGAGTTTTTACTCCATAATAAAAATATCTGCTTGTAGCTCTACTGGAACGAATGCTCCTGAATTGATGAGGCTGTCCGGGCGGAGTTCCGCATATCAGTGAACAGGATGATCATGGGTTTTTCAAAGTTATCTATCAAAGCACGCATCATGTTACTGGCAATTATGCCGGTATTTCTCATCTCAACATTGTTGAGTTTTGTTGCTGTCAGCAACATTCGTACACAAGGCGAAAAGGAAATCGAATCAGTCAGTCAATCAATGATTGAAAGTAAAAAAGCCGAACTGGCGCAGTATATGGATATGGCTTTCACTGCGGTTGAGCATTTGCGCAGACGTTCAGACCCTCAAGCGGTTGAGCAGGCAGCAGCGATCTGGCAGCAACTACGCTATGGCCAGACTGGCTATTTCTTTCTCTATAACAGCAAAGGGGTGACACTGATGCATCCGCATAATGCTTCCATTGTAGGGAAAGACATGACGGGTGTACGAGACAAGAAAGGGAACTGGATCGTTAAAGATTTGATGGCATCCGCTCGTACAGGAGATGGTTATACAACTTTCTGGTGGAATCGCCCGGATACTCAGGAGATTGCAGAGAAAATGGGTTACGCCCGTTATCTGCCAGAGTGGGATGTGATTCTGGGGACTGGTTTCTATATTGACGATATTAATCAGCAGACGGTGGCTGTGCGTGAGCGTATTCGCGAAGATATTGCCAGCAGCCTGATCCAGATTACTATTATCTCTTTGATCAGTATCTCTGTATTGGCATTTATGAGTTTACTGGTAGCAAATACTATTTTGCGGCCATTGAACCGCACCAATCAGGCGTTGCAGGATATTGCTCAGGGAGATGCAGACCTGACACGTCGCCTGGATGACAGTGGCCATGATGAATTGGCAGTATTGGCGGGAAGCTTTAATAATTTTACGGCGTCAATTCAGAACATGGTCAGTGATCTGGCAGGTACGGTAAATGATCTGCATGGGGTCGTAAGAGATGTATCCAGTAATGCTCATGGTACCAGCCGTAATGCGGATCAACAGAATCATGAAACCAGTTCAGTTGCTGCTGCAATGCATGAAATGCTGGCTGCTGCTCAGGAGGTAGCAAATAATGCTGCGTCAGGTGCAGGTTCAGCACAGGCAGGCGCTGATCAGGCTGAGCAGGGTAAAGATATTCTGGATAGCGCGATTGGGGTTATTGATGGCCTGTCTCGTGAGGTTGAGAACGGTTCTGCGGTGATGCAGACACTGGTTGATGAAGCCAATGAAATTGGCTCAGTACTTGATGTTATTCGTGATATTGCAGACCAGACTAACCTGTTAGCGCTGAATGCTGCGATTGAAGCCGCTCGTGCTGGAGAGCAGGGACGTGGTTTTGCTGTTGTTGCCGATGAAGTTCGTACGCTGGCGAGCCGTACCCAGAACAGTACTGAAGAGATTCAGCAGATGATCGAGCGTCTACAGCAAGGGACTCAGGATGCTGTGCAGGTAATGCAGACGATTGAACGCAGTGGGCAGACATCTGTGGCTGAAAGCCGTCGGGCGTCTGAAGCACTGGAGCTGGCAGCGGCTGCAATCCATGATATTTCGACATTGAATACGCAGATTGCTGCTGCAACAGAGGAACAGACAGCCACTATCGAAGATATCAATCGCAGTGTGCAGGCCATCTCTGACCTTGCAGAAGAAACGCGAGGCCAGGCAGAACAGAGTTCAAGTTCTGGTAAGCACCTGGAGCATACCGGACAGCACTTGCAGAACCTGATACAGCGCTTTCGCTACTGAGGCTTCATTAGTGTAGTTGAGCTACGGATACCACTGAGGCGATGGTGCTATTAATCAATACCTGCTGAGTTGCGATTGGTAGGCCAAGCTGTTGAAGTTATGCTAAAGCCCTGTTCGGTTATGCTGAACGGGGCTTTTTCTTGTCTTTATTTTTAATTATATCGGGCCAATGATGCGTCTTTCTGATTTTCATCCCGCACTGCCGGGTTTTCCGTTGACTACGGTTGTTGCCTTGTGGTGTGTATTGCTCAGTGTGTTGCTGTTTACTTTTTATGGCTATGACAAACGCCAGGCTGAACGTGGTGGGCGGCGTGTTCCTGAATCCCGCTTACAAGGAATGGCTCTCTGTGGTGGTTGGTTAGGGGGGGTGGCTGGCCAGCAATTCTTTCGCCATAAAACACGTAAGCCAGGCTTTCAGGTTGTGTTCTGGCTGATTGGTGTTATGCAATTGCTGCTATTGACTGCAAGCCTGTGGCCAGAACCTTATCGGCTGATCTTGCGCCAGTACGTTGCGCAATGGTTTTAATGACGTGAATAGGCAGGGCCGTAAATCAGCAGTTATCAAAGGTGTTGGTATGTGCTGAAAATAGAAAACCGGAGCGAGCTCCGGTTTCTGTACATTCATTCCAGACTGAAACAGCGTTTGCCAGCTTATTACCTGTGCCAGGGCCCAGGGTACGAGCTGCTAACAGACCAGCTTAGCGTGTTGGTAATACATCTTTCAGCTTTTCATTCATCTCCAGCATACACTTCTCGGTCGCATCCCAGTCAATACAGGCATCAGTGACAGAGACACCGTATTTCAATTCGGACAAGTCTGCCGGAATAGACTGATTGCCCCAGTTCAGGTGGCTTTCAATCATCAGGCTGGTGATTGAGTTGTTGCCTTCCAGGATCTGGTTGGCGACATTCTCTGCAACCAGCGGCTGTAACGCTGGATCTTTGTTGGAGTTTGCATGGCTGCAATCTACCATGATGTTGTGAGGTAGACCGGCTTTGTCCAGTGCCTGTTCACACAGTTTGACATTAACGGAGTCGTAGTTTGGTTTACCGCCACCACCACGCAGCACTACATGGCCGTACTGATTGCCTTTGGTGTGAACAATCGAGCACTGACCATCGCCATTGATACCCAGGAAGCGGTGTGGAGCACTGACAGATTTCAGTGCGTTCGTTGCAACCTCCAGGCCGCCATCCGTACCATTTTTGAAGCCTACGGCACAGGATAGGCCGGAGGACATTTCACGATGTGTCTGCGACTCAGTTGTACGCGCACCTATGGCCGACCAGGAGATCAGATCCTGCATGTACTGTGGGCTGATCGGGTCCAGTGCTTCGGTTGCCAGCGGCAAGCCGATTTCGGCCAGGTCCAGCAACAGTTTACGGGCAATATGCAGACCCTCTTCGATCTCAAATGAGTCGTTCAGGTGAGGGTCGTTAATCAGTCCTTTCCATCCGACGGTGGTACGGGGTTTTTCAAAATAGACGCGCATGACCAGATAGAGAGAATCTTTCACCTTTTCCTGCAGTGCTTTGAGCTTTTGAGCATACTCAATGGCTGCTTCCGGGTCGTGGATAGAGCAAGGGCCCACTACAACAAACAGGCGTTTGTCTTTGCGATCCAGAATGTCGCGAATGACTTTGCGGCCTTCCATAACGGAAGTGGCAGCAGCTTCGCTCAGAGGTAGTCTGGCTTTGAGCTCTTCCGGTGAGATCAGAACCGTGTTGGATTCAATGTTCAGGTCTTCTACGCGTGTATCTGTCATGTTATTTATTTCCTGGTACTGCGCGGCTTATTGGATGTAAAGGTGCAAGTTGTGCCGCGATAGGGGGCCAGATGGCATCCTTTGGCGATGCTGGCTGTTTCCCCTGTTCATACGGTCGTTAGCGCAACGACGCTGAATGTTGTACCACGTTAAAACCTGTCGTGTAAGAGCATAGATGTTGCTTTGCAACAAATTTCTACTTTTTTGCGGTGATGTAATAGCTACTTGCGTGGGCAGACGTTTTTGTACAACGATTACCTCAATTGAAAGATCCGTTTTACTGTTTGCTGACTCTGATTTGGCACTTGACCCTACATTACGCATTGGTAACTTGCCCTTGTTGCAATTTTTCTGGATGGTGCCTGTTCTGGTGAGTGCTTCTTGCTGAGCCTCTGAATAGCGCTAATTTTCGGATGATGCGAACTTCTTGAACCTGGAGTGGTCACACCAGCGTCATCTGTTCTCTGCCAGGACTACCTTGTGGTTATAAAAAATCTATCGGTTGTACACAGTCTGCTTTCACGGCTGAGCGTTCTGTTGCTCGCTTTAATGTTGTTTTCGTTGTTATTTACAGCGGGTAGTGCGCGTGCCAGTCTGTTTGGTGCGAACCCTTTCGCCTCTGATGATGGCCCACTTGATGTAGAGCAAGCGTTTGTGCTTCAGTCTACACAGCAGGACGATGGCAAGCTGTTACTGCAATGGTCAATTGCTGACGATTATTATTTGTATCGAGACCGGATGACGATTGAGGTTACTGCTGACCCTCAGGATTCAGAAAGTGATAAGCGTGCGGACAAAGCGTCGACTGTGATGCTTTTTGCAACACAGAAGTCAGCAGCAAAAGAGAAGGATGATCCGCTCTTTGGCCGGGTCTTTGTGTATAGAGACCAGGCCGAAGTTGCTCTGACCTTGGTGTCCACCGGTGACAGTGCCGCGAATGCGATTATTGCTGTGACCTACCAGGGATGTTGGGACGATGGTATTTGCTATCCACCGGTTACCAAAGAGATACCTGTTACCGCAGTATCTGCCGCTATTAATGAGGCTGCTGTAGCGGCTGACATGCAGAATACTGCTACGAGCCAGCCAGTCGCTGATACCGTGCCCGTTGTACAGCAGTCAGAGCATGACCGCTTTGCCAGTATGCTGAAAGATAGCTCGTTGGTGCTGACCTTAGGTGCCTTCTTTCTGGCGGGTCTTGCGCTAGCATTTACCCCCTGTGTCTTTCCAATGATCCCGATTCTGTCGAGCATTATTGCAGGGCAGGGTGACAGGGTAACCCGTGGCCATGCGTTACGTTATGCCTTGGTATATGTTCTGAGTGTGGCAGTCACTTATACCCTGATCGGTATTGTTGCCGGTTTGTCTGGTGCTAATTTACAGGCTGCATTCCAGACACCCTGGATTATCAGCTTATTCAGTGGTGTCTTTGTGTTGTTGGCACTGTCCATGTTTGGCTTTTATGACTTGCAGATTCCATCCAGCTGGCAAACCCGTCTCAGTTCGCTGTCTAACAGTCAGCAGGGGGGGAATCTGGCAGGGGTTGCAGTTATGGGGTTGCTGTCGGCATTGATTGTAGGCCCCTGCATGGCTGCGCCATTGGCCGGTGCTCTGATCTACATTGGTCAGACTGGCGACCCGTTGCTGGGAGGGCTGGCACTGTTCTTCCTCGGCATGGGTATGGGAGTACCGTTGCTTGTTGTGGGTGCGTCAGCCGGACAGTTACTGCCAAAGGCCGGTGGCTGGATGGATGCGGTAAAAGCTTTCTTCGGAGTTATGATGCTGGCGATGGCAATATGGATGCTTGATCGTATTGTGCCTGTCTGGACAACCATGCTACTTGCCGCAACCCTGCTGGTGGTATCGGCAGTGTATATGGGAGCCCTGGATCGCCTGCCAGAGCCGTCCAGCGGTTGGCGCAAACTGTGGAAAGGTGTCGGTGTGCTGGGGCTTATTTATGGTGTTGTACTGGCAATAGGAGTGTTTGCTGGCAGCCAGAATTTCTTGCGACCATTACAGGGGTTGATGGCCGGTGGGAGTACGCTACAGGAGAAAAAATTACCGTTTAATGTTGTTACTACGCCAGCTCAGTTAGAGCTGCTATTGGCTCAGGCCCATCAGGCTGGTAAGCCAGCAATGCTGGATTTTTACGCCGATTGGTGTATCAGTTGTGTTGAGCTGGAAGAGTTTACACTCAAAGACGATGCAGTGATGAAGTCTTTGCAGGATTTCATGCTGATCAAGGTAGATGTGACAGCAAACGGTGAAGGTGCGAAGCAGCTTTATAAACGTTACAGTGTAATTGGGCCGCCAGCGTTGATCTTCTATGACCGTCAGGGTGTTGAGCAGAAAGCAATGACACTGGTTGGTACCGTACAACCAGAAGTGCTGGTGCAACATGTATCAGCGCTTTGAATAGGTGGCTTACCCATATACCGGGCTTGTCCCGGTATTTTTTTGCGTCGTGCTATGAAAATGAGAAGCGGCATAGCAGATTTTTGGTATGATGAGATACGAAATGTAATTTTTTAATCATTCTTTGCGTATCATTTTGCTTGGTGTATTGTGGCCGCAGGCCAGGGCGCATATAACCATTGCCTGGCAGAGGCTGAAGCAGGTTCTGTAGCTGATTGTTCATCAGATAAAGAAGGCGGCAGCTGTTGCTGCTTGTAGAGATAGTGCAGATTTTGAGAGGTAACAATGACAGATATCGCGATTCTGGTAGGGACTGAGTCCGGTAATGCACAAATGGTAGCGGATGCGTTGCAGGAAGTGCTGGAAGAACTCAACCATGACGTGGTTCTGCATGAAGAGCCTGATGCTGGCGAGCTTGATCTGGCCAGGCGTGATGTGATGCTTGTCAGTTGCTCGACCCATGGTGATGGTGAGCTGCCGGATAATATCATTCCGTTTTGTGATTACCTGAAAGAAAATAAGCCAGATTTGTCGCACATTCGTTATGGCATTGTTGCGTTGGGTGATCAGACCTACCATCAGACATTTTGTCAGGCCGGTAAAGATATAGATGCGCAGCTTGCTGAGTGCGGTGCAGTACGTGTTGGTGAGCGCTTTGAAGTAGATGCCTGCACCCAGCCGCTGCCTGACGAAGACGCTCGGGAGTGGGTGAAAACATGGATTGAACAGCTATAAGTCACGTCTGTCTTTTCTTCTTTAACGCCAGTCTTCGGACTGGCGTTTCTGTTTCTGGGGGGGAGAAATATGTGTATGGGGTGGGAAATATGTGTACTTTATTTCTGGAATAGGGGTTTGTACGTATAATGATCACCCGTCCGGTGTAGTGGTGACGGCTTCATCGGTATAGCGTTTCAATGAGGATAATAATAATGCCTGTATACGCCATAGATGGGATCACACCTGTGGTTGATCCAACTGCCTTTGTACACCCAACCGCTGTGTTGATTGGTGATGTTATAGTGGGCCCACGTTGCTATGTGGGGCCATCTGCTTGTTTGCGAGGCGATTTTGGTCGCTTGATCCTGGAAGAGGGAGCCAACCTTCAGGATACCTGTGTTATGCATGGTTTTCCAAACACTGATACGGTTGTTGAGAAAGATGGCCATATTGGCCATGGTGCAGTTTTACATGGCTGTGTTGTGAAGCAGAATGCGCTGGTGGGCATGAACGCCGTTGTTATGGATGGTGCAGTGGTTGGTGAATCTGCGATTGTGGCTGCAATGACATTTGTTAAGGCAAAGTTTGAAGTGCCAGATCGCACATTAGTTGCCGGTTCTCCCGCACGAATTATTCGTGAACTAGGTGATAAAGAAGTCGCCTGGAAAGCCGCAGGCACTCGTCAGTATCAAGATCTTGCCGTTCGTAGTCTGGAGACCATGCAGCAGGTTGAGCCGTTAACGGAAGTAGAGCCTGACCGTCGTCGTATGGAAATTGATACCAGCGATGTTATTCCGCTCTACAAAGTAAAAGAAGCGGACTGATTTCACTTTCAAGTTGTGCTCAGGAGTGCTTCTGATAACAGAGGTGCTCCTCTTGCTGCGCTCAGTTCTATATCGCTTCATCCATTCGAGTATCTGTATTGCCCGTATAAAAATGTGGCCAGTGGTGCTGTACCACCGGGCCGTTAGTATCCATGGTATGGCAACTATTCAACATGGGTGGGGGCTGTTCGCCATCATTCCAGTTCTGTGCTGCCTCTCGGGCATGGTGTGTTGCCTGATAAGCTGTGGTTGCAACAGGGCCCAGAAGTTCCAGCAGGTGGGTACAGCCCGATGTACCACCAAAAAGCTCCCGTGTCTGGCGGGTGAAGCCGGGTGCGATCTGCATACCGGTCAGTTGCTTGTAGTGTTCAGCAATCTGTGGGCAAATATGAAATGGTGTGTAATCCATACTGGTTGCCACTGCCAGAATGTTCAAGTCCAGATCAATAGTCAGCCTGATTGACAGACCATGGAGAGGCTCGCCTGCCGGGATGATACCGTTGTTACGCTCTTTACAGGACAGATCATCTGCTTTGATGTCGGTCAGATGTCCTTCAATATCCCAGAGCCCATCTTCACGCTGATAGCCTTCACAGCGGACATGACGAGTATGTTGCAGGTGACGGAGGACGGCAGGAGGCAATGGCATGTATGGTATCCTCAAGTACGGCAGAGAATGATGGATTTGGTTGAATGTTAAGGAGACAACAGCCTGCGATAGCAGGCTGTTGTCTTACAGGTTTGTCAGGTATCAGCCGTGCTTGATTCCGACATGTATGTTGGTGGGTGCGTGGCTTGCTTGCGAGTCGTTTGTTTACAACAGCGCTAGCATATCGTCGATGCGGTTGAATTTTTCCCGAAGCTTGCCGTTTTCGGCGCGCTCAGTTTCGGCCTGATTAATCTGCTGCCAATCAGCAAACGATACGATACGGATGCCGCGCTGTCTGAGGAGTTCACCGGTAGCGGCAAAGCCCTGACTGTCACCGGCAGGTGTATTGGCTTCCAGGTCTGCTATGATCTGTTTGGCAACCGCCATTGCGTCTGCACGGTTGGCTGGAATGACACCCTGTGGGCCCCGCTTACACCAGCCCGCAGTGTATACACCTGCTTCTACAGCACCGCCTTCATTTCTAACGATGCCGCGCTGGTCATCAAATGGCATGCCTTCAATTGCTTCGCTACGGTAACCAATGGCTGGAATAACTGTTTGTACATCGAGCTGGAATGTATCGCCGGTTGCTTGTGGGCGGCCATCTATCATCTTGTTCTTTTCCAGCTTAAGGCCGCAGACTTTGCCATTATCACCCAGAATTTCCAGTGGTGACGCGCAGAACATCACATGCAGGCGCACTGGCTTGCTGTCTGTGTTATTAGCAGCATAGCCGCGTAATGTTTCCAGATTTTTCTCAATTGCTTTGGCTGCTTTCGGATCCAGGTTTTCAGGCACACCCGCTGGTAGCTGAGCGGGGTCGACCAGTGCCACGCAACGTTCCAGTTCGCCAAACTCACTCAGCTCAGCATTGGTGAAGCTGGCTTCTACCGGGCCTCTGCGCCCAATCAGATAGATGTCCTGTACAGGAGAGGCATCAATAGCAGTCTGAGCATCAGCGGTAATATCAGAGCTGTTCATTTCTGCTGCGGTCTTGGCTAGAATTCGGGAAATGTCCAGTGCCACATTACCGTTACCGATAATGGCTACTGCATTACCGGACAGGTCAGGGTTGAGATCTGCCTGGTCGGGGTGGCCGTTATACCATGCAACGAATTCACCTGAACCATAAACCCCAGCCAGTTCTTCGCCTGGGATGCCAAGGGTACGATCTTTTAAGGCACCGATTGTCAGAGCAACAACATCGTACTCGGCTTTCAGTTCATCGTAGCTCAGGTCAGTACCAATATTGACGTTGCCGACAAAGCGTACGTTATCGCGGGTTAACGTACGTTCAAACTGACGCACAATGTTTTTAGTGCCCTGATGATCTGGTGCAACGCCTGCGCGTACCAGCCCAAAAGGTGTTGGCAGGCGGTCGTAGATGTCTACCTGAGCATCGGCTACTTTTTTTGACAGCATATCAGCGATATAACAACCGGATGGGCCGCTGCCCACAATAGCAATGTTGATCATGACTCGGTCTCCAGTATCTGGCGGCCAGTAACGTGCTGGCCTTCTTATTCTTTATGGATACGCATTCTTTAATGGATACGTATAGATGCTGCCAGCGGGAGAGTGCTGTCAGCGGTGGTACTGTAAGCAGACAGAGCCGACTCAGAGACCACCGAAGCGTCGGTAAAAGCGAGGTGCAGGTTCAGGCAAGGGGCCATCGGCTGTTTCCTGAGTTGCACTCAGATGTTGCTCTGCGGCGGGCTGTATCAAGCGGTAAATGTTGCGGCACAATACCCGTGCAGAGGTGCCAGCCCAGTCAGCGGGCAATAGCTTTTCAGGCAGCAGTGGGTCACGTAGCAACAGACGGCGATAGTGGTGAATCAGCAGTGTGCGTAGTTGAAAGCATTGTTCCGGGTCCAGATTGCTGGCCGTTTCCAGCGCCCGCAGAATGGGACGAAACTGATCAAGGAAGGTCTGGTAACTATCACTGAGTTCCTGCAGGTTCCAGCACTCATGCACCATCTCTTTAAGCGGCATTGACGTCTGACTACCAACCAGTTTTGACTCCATATGAATAACGTCACTGGTGACACACAGCTCCTGCAAAGTGTTATTAACTTCCTGCATATCTGCCATTGGGTGGGCCATCACGCCTTGTGATACATTGCCAAAGCCCTGCCACTCAAGCTCTTTTTTTACAACCTTGCGTAACTCGTTATCCAGCTGTGTTGTCAGAATCATATCCCATTTGCCATCCCACTCGGGGTAAAGCTCGGCATAGATGCGCTTGAAGGCACTTTCAAAACGTCGTCGTCCCGTATCCGTCAAACTGTAATAGCTGCGTCTGCCAACCTGGTTTGAGGTCAGCCAGCCTTCTTTTGTCAGGCGGAAAATAGATGTGCGTACCAGTCGTTGATTCAGTCCTAGTGGTTCCAGCAGACGAATCAGGCTGCCCAGCCAGACTGTACCGCCGCGGGGAGAAATCGCATCACCATAGATGGTGATGATCAGCGAACCACCGCGAATCGGTCGTTGTGCTTTGAACTCTTCCACGAGTTCTTCAATGCAGCGAAGTTTTGTCATTTGAAACTGTAACACTCAGAACTGTAACACTTATGTTCAGCAAACACGTTCAGAAAAACACGTTCAAGAAGATGGCTTCTCCGGGCTGACGGCCTGTCCCCGGTAAGCGATAAAACTGGGCTCTGGCGTCCAGTAAAGCCACGAGCTGCGCGAATTTTAAGGGGAAACTGCTGGGCCATCAACTTCATACCTGCCGTGACACGCTATATCTGCATTGTGTTGTCTATGCTGTTGAGAGACGTAACGAAACTGTTGACATGCAGTGAATGATACACTAATTTTGTTTCAGGCGTCGAATTCTGTGTCATAACGAGGTGCAGGGTTGGGAGAGCGGCGTTCAATCAGGTTTGCATATGTTTTGCGTTAGATAATCGGAGAAAAAAAATGAAAACCTACGACAAGGGCGACAAGCTGCCAGAACACTACAAGGAATGTCTGATTAACCTGATGACGTTCCAGGCGGACTCCGAGTACGCCGGTGCACAGCGTGTTGCAGAGAACCACCGCTTCGCGCCACGTCCGGAAGAAGCTTACCGTCTGTCCAAAAAAGTAATGGAAGAGATGGGCCACGGTTACTACATCTGGAACCTGCTGCGTGACCTGGATGTAGATGTCGATAAGCGTCTGCATCATCTGGCGTCAAACCCTGAAAATCCTGATCCAAAAGTTGTTAACGTGATCAATGGTTTCCGCAAGGAAAACTGGTCTGCGTTCTTTGAATGCTGGGAAGATGTTGCACTGTTCTCTACAGTTGTAACCCCTGCTGCGGTTGCTTTCCTGGGTCAGTATCGTGAATGTTCTTACCTGCCGTGGGCGCGTGTGAACGTACGTATCCATAAGGAAGAGCATGGTCACCTGGCGTTTGGCGTATGGGCGTCCAAGCGCTGCATCGAATTTGGTGGTGACGAGACCCGCGAATTCATGCAGGCGCGTATTGAGAAGTTCATGAAGATGGGTTTGGGCTTTTATGGCCGTCCATCCAAAGGTACAGGCGCATCTGAGATGTTCGACATCTACCATGAATATGGCCTGAAAGTTAAAACCCCGGAAGAGCTGCAGACGGAATACCTGGAGCTACTGGAAGACCGTCTGACTGACATCGGCTTTACTATGCCAAGCGGTGTTGAGCCAGACTACGACATGCGTATCGGTTACGGTACAGAATAATAAGGAGTGTCCACAATGATCGTACCATCCCCGGATCAACTGGTTGAAGATAACGCAAGTATCCTGGCCAAGTTTGGCTACCAGCCTTATGGTGGTGCTGACGAGGACTGGTCGGCAATGTGGGCGCTACTAAAGGGCGATTTCACTACGGTGGATATGCCCGAAGTGCCTGACTTTGACGGCTTGTCAGTCAGTCAGCAGGAGGCTGCAAAGATCTATATGCGCCGCCGCCTGATTGCTGATCGTTTCTTTGAAGAGTGCCGTCGTTGTCATGCAGATCTGCATAAGGGCGTCGATACCGAGCAGGTAGAGCGCTACACTTTGGCGCGTGACGCTTATGAAGACAGTGTTAACCACTTCGGTGAAGCACGCGAGAAGCTGGCAGAAGTACTGCGTGGTGTTTACTGGTAACACGGGTTGTTAATAACCTGAGTACACTGGTTATTGCACGGCTTGCACTGGTTTACCGGTTGTGCAGGCTTCGAGGTACTGCCAGAATTTTTCTGGTCAGTAGAGCCGGTTAATAGAGACCCCGCCTTGTGCGGGGTTTTTTATTGCTGAAAATGACCTGCATCATGCTGTGAAGGTTTCTGAAGCTGTGATGATGTTCATTCCTACCAAAGTGGGACGTTATCAGGGAGGGAGCCCGGTATGCTATTGCGGCTTACGCATGTTTACCGTGGGTGCTGTGAGTCGATATTTTGTTTACAGCCCCTGACACTGTCATGGATCTGGAGGGTGTTAATGTTTTGTGTTGTCAGGCATCTCATCAGGTATGAAGTGAGAAACGCCATATTAACTTTGGTGATTTTGATAATTGGCAGCACAGGGGCTGTACCTGTGATGGCGCTTGAACCTGTCAGAATCGGCGCTTTTCTGGCGTTGAGCGGGCCCGCTGCTTATCTTGGTGAGCCAGAACTGAAAGTCCTCCAGCTATACATTTCACGTATCAATGCTGAAGGTGGTGTGCTGGGTCGAGAGATACAGCTGATTCATTATGATACTGGAGGGCGGGCAGGCGAAGCGCGTAAAGCTGTACGTACGCTGGTACATGATAGCAAAGTTCATGTATTGATTGGTGGCACCACCTCTGGTGCATCAATGGCTGTTATTCCGCTGATACAGCGTGCACGAACTCCCTTTATATCCCTGGCTGGCTCCTCAGCTATTGTTGAACCTGTCAAAAGCTGGGTATTTAAAACCCCACATACTGACAAGATGGCCGTTGCCCGTGTTTTCAATGAATTACGTGCTCGCCGCCTGCATAGAGTTGCTCTGATTTCTGGACGAGGGGGCTTTGGTAAATCTGGGCGTCGACAGGCGTTGGACCAGGCCGCAGAGTATAAAATAGCAATTGTCGCAGACGAGAATTATGAGCCTGGAGATACCAATATCCAACGCCAGTTACAGCGTATTGCTGCATTGCCTCATGTTGACGCGGTTTTCAATATTGGCTTTGGCGAAGGGCCTGCGATGGTGACTCGCCAGTTGCGCGCTGTTGATCCTGAAACGCCACTTTATCAATCTCATGGTGTTGCTTCGCAGCAGTTTATTACGCTGGCCGGTGATGCTGCGGAAGGTGTGCGTCTGCCTGCGGCGGGTTTGCTGGTGGCTGATCAGTTACCTGAGGGTAGTCCTCAGCGTGACGTTATGAGGTTGCTGCAGCAGGTTTATCGTGAGCGCTATGGAAGTGATGTATCTACGTTTGGTGGCCATGCCTATGATGCCCTGATGCTGGCAGTACAGGCTCTGCGTGATGCGCAGACGCTGAACCCCTTTGCCGTACGTCACGCACTGGAGCGTATCAGGGGTTATACAGGGACAGGTGGAGAGGTCAATATGACGCCAAAAGATCATCTGGGGCTTAGTCCGGAGGCTTTGCAGATGCTGGAAATTCGTAATGGGCGTTGGGTGTTGCTGGATTGATTCCTTGCCTGTTTATAATATATTAGTTAACTTGTTAACAAATATGTCTATCTGTTCCGTTCAGGAAACAATATTGTGATACAGCTTTTGGTTATAAGAGCTGATAAATACGATATTGTTGACCACTATCAATATCAGCTTTGCCCTTGTCTGTGCTGTACAGTTTGAAGATAAACTGATACAAATAACTCGTTGTGATGATCGTTTTCTGTAGCATTAGAGGATGCTCAGTAACATAGATGATACCTCAGCAACGTCAGAGTCGCTGTATGGTTCGGGATGACACAACTTTGGCACCAGGCAGGTTGCCAACACTATAAAAATAACCAGTCGCGTATGAAGCGCGTGTCTCAAGCCAGGAGATGTTCAAATGATAAGAAGAAACTTCCTCAAAGCAGCGGCAGCTGTGTCCCTCGGTCTTTCCCTCTCTGCCGGTGCGATGGCACAAACGGAGTTGCGAGTAGCCAGCTGGCTACCACCAACACACCCCCAGAATGCAGTTGTATGGCCAACCTGGGGTAAGTGGGTGGAAGAGGCGACTGAAGGGCGCGTCAAAATCAAGATCGAATATGGTATGGGTCACCCGAAAACCATGTTTGAACTGGTTGAAGACGGTGTTGTTGATGCCAGCTTCAGCTATCACGGCTATGCACCGGGTCGCTTCAAACTGACCCAGGCCGTTGAGCAGCCACTGCTGGGAGCAAGTGCAGAAGCCGCCTCCGTTGCACACTGGCGTATAAATGAAAAGTACTTTGCTAAAGCACAAGAGCATGATGGTCTGGTGCTGGCGGCATTGTTTACCCATGGCCCTGGCCAGATTCACATGGCTGATCCAGTCAACTCTCTGGCTGACCTGAAAGGCAAGAAAATCCGCATTGGTGGTGGTGTTCAAGGCGAAATTGGTAAGCGGCTGGGTGTAACAGCTGTAGGCGCGCCAGCACCGAAAGTATACGAAATGATGCAGCAGGGTGTGATTGACGGTGTATTCATTCCGATGGGTGAGCAGAAAACACTGCGTCTGAAGGAAGTTGCGCGCAATGTTGTAGCGCTGCCAGGTGGTATGTACCTGGGTTCTTTCTCCATGTTCCTGAGCCCTGACTTTATGGACAGCCTGAGCAACAAAGACCGTGAAGCGATCATGAGCGTTTCTGGTGAAAAGTTGTCTGCTCTGGCGGGGCGTGCCTGGGACGCGGGTGATGATGAAGGTTACAAAGCAGCTAAAGAAGCGGGTGTTAACCTGAACATTGTTAAAACTGATGATGCGATGGCGCAGGAATTCCGTGACATTGCTGAAGGTATGGATGCTGCCTGGCTGGAGCATGTTGAAGACCGTGGTGTAGATGCAAAGGCTGCTCTGGAAGAGCTGCGTAATATTGCACGTAGCTATGGTAAGTAAGGGAGTCAATTTATGACCTTCAGTGCCTGGATTTCAGCGCACTATGAAGAGAAAGGGCCAGTCAAATGGCTGGCCTTTTCTCTGGAACTTGTCGCTGCGGTAACACTGATGGCCCTGATGCTGCTGACCTGTGCAGACGTATTTGGCCGTTACTTTTTCGACAACTCCGTTGATGGTGCAACTGAACTGACTGAGATCGGTATAGCAATTCTTGTTTTTGCTGAAATGCCTGTGATTACCTGGCGAGGTGGTCATGTGGTGGTGGACATTCTGGATCGTATGATGGGCAATACAGTACTTAAAGCACTGGGTCTGTTGTCTGCATTCCTGATCTCCACATCACTCTACTTTCTGGCAGAGCGCATCTATTTTCTTGCGGCCCGTTCAATGCGTCGTGGTGAAGTAACCGAGTATCTGGAAATTCCGGTTGGCCTGATCGTGCAGTATATCGCTGTGATGAGCTGGGTAACTGCCGGGGCCATGATTACCTACGGTGTTTACCGTCTGCTGTTTCTGAACCGCAACTGATAACGTCTCAATATCCACAAGGTGTCTTCAGCATGACAACTGCGTTGATCGGCTTTGCTATTCTTTTGCTTCTGATCGTGGTGGTACGGATCCCGATTGCGTTTTCGATGGGGATCGTCGGTTTCTTCGGCTTTGCTGCGATGCAGGGGCTTACCTTCGATAATATGATGGATTTCCGCTGGACAGGAGCTCTGTCCATGGCTTCCAAGCGGGTAATCGACACTGCACAGGAATATAGTCTTTCTGTTATTCCTCTGTTTATCCTGATGGGGAACCTGGTCACCAAGTCCGGGCTGTCCCACGAACTATACCGGGCTTCCAATGCTTTTCTTGGTCATAAGAAAGGCGGCCTCTCAATGGCAACCGTTGTAGCCTGTGGTGGCTTCTCTGCTATCTGTGGCTCCAGCCTGGCAACCTCCGCGACTATGGCTAAAGTGGCCATGCCGCCTATGCGTAAATATGGTTATTCCGATGAGCTGGCAACTGCATCCATTGCTGCGGGTGGTACGCTGGGTATTCTTATTCCGCCATCGGTAATTCTGGTTATCTATGGTCTGTTGACTGAGACCAGTATCCGTGAGCTGTTTGCTGCGGGTTTTATCCCGGGTGCGCTAGGCATCCTGCTGTATCTGGCAGCGGTGCGGTATGTGGTATGGCGTAATCCAGCTGCTGGCCCTTGTGGTGAAAAACTGGAATGGCCAGACCGCGTTAAAGCACTGAACGGTGTCTGGGGTGTTCTGATTCTGTTCACTGTGGTGATGGGTGGCATCTATCTGGGCGTCTTTACGCCAACAGAAGCTGCAGGTATTGGTGCTGGTGGTGCCTTTGTAATTGCTCTGTCCCGAAAAACCCTGACCTGGGGAAGTCTGTTTGACATCCTGACCGATACAGCCCGTACTTCGGCAATGTTGTTTGGTGTATTAATTGGTGCGTTGATCTTCTCCAACTTTATTAACCGTGCTGGTCTGCCAGAAGATTTGCTGAGCTTTGTCAGCGGTCTGGATGTTGCCCCTATGGTGGTGATTTTCTGCATTCTGATGATCTATGTTGTACTGGGGATGGTATTTGAGAGTCTGTCGATGCTGCTGCTGACAGTGCCGATTTTCTTCCCACTGGTGCAGAGTCTGGGCTTCGACCTAGTATGGTTTGGTATTGTGGTGGTGGTGGTTACCGAAATCTCGCTGATTACGCCACCTGTGGGCATGAATGTATTTGTACTCAGCGCGGTACTGCGTGACATTAAAGCCAGCACTATCTTTAGAGGAGTGACACCGTTCTGGTGTGCAGACATTATCCGTCTGTTGCTGATTACATTGATTGCGCCTATTTCGCTGTTCTTGCCAGAACTGCTTTACCGGTAATACTGTTGAATAAAAGAGAGCCCTGCGGGGCTCTCTGTTTTTGTCCGGACACTCTGAAGTGGGCCGGATTTGTGTTTTTATCTGTACGGTTCCTGTTACGCAGTATTTATAGCGTTCTGCGTATTCGGGCAAGGAGATTCGTCATGCTGCCTGACGTTAAAAAAATTCTGTATGCTTCCGATATTGAAAGTGGCTCTCGCCCGGCTTTTCGTGCTGCGGTCAGCCTTTGTGGCCATTATGATGCTGAGATTACCTTTCTCCATGTGATAGAACCGCTTAGTGCTTCTGCCCAGAGCATCGTAAAAACCATGATGAATGATGACTCATTGATGGAGATGCATGACCAGAGCCTGGATCACCTGCGTGACAGTTTACGCGAACGTATCCAGCGTTTCTGTGAGAGTGAGCTGGAGCCGGAGGAGATGCCTGCGGATGAGCAGATTGTGGCGCGGGTTGAAGAGGGTGCGCCGGATCAGGTCATATTGAACATTGCTGATGAAATTGATGCAGATGTTATTGTAATGGGATGTCGCAAACACACAGCTGTCAGTCAGTTCCTGCTCGGCTCGACAGCAAATAAGGTTATGCACCATAGCCAGCGTCCTGTGCTGATTGTGCCGCTGAAAAAAGCCTGATTGTACCGAACTTTGCAGCCGCGTTTGTACGCGCGCCTGTACTGACGTTTGTATTAACGTCTGTTGTATCAGAACCAGCACTGTTTCCTGAGAAGGAAACGGTGCTTTTTTATGCCTTCCTGCTTGCAAGCACCTTCTTGCAGATTTTTTCTACATAACCGGGTAATGCGCGACAGTGTTGGGCATTAATCGGCTCTATGATCGACTACAGTTTCTTTGTTGGAAATAATTTTGTTCGGCGTAGATGGGTTAAACAAATGTCAGATTCCGGTATTGTCTGGCTACCCGATGATTCAGATCAAGGCGCGCCTGAAACAAGACTGGCACCTGCCAGGTCTGCGTGCTGATCAGACCGATAACACAGGAATTCAGCGATGGCTAAAAAACCGTTTGCGTCCTCAGCGGACCTGGGCGAAAAAGTAGAAACACTGGAAGTACTTGCCGATGGCGTCTACGCGCTGACTGCGGAAGGCGACCCGAATGTTGGTGCAATTGAAGCAGAAGATTTCATCATTGCGTTTGAAGCACGTGCAACCCCGAAAGCAGCGACTGACTGGCTGGAGCAGCTGCGTGAGCATACTGACAAGCCGGTAAAATATCTGGTGCTGTCCCACTACCATGCTGTACGTGTACTGGGTGCTTCCGCATTTAACGCTGAGTCAATTATTGCCCATGAGAAAACAAAGTTCCTGATTGAAGAACGTGGCATGCAGGACTGGGCGTCTGAGTTTGGTCGTATGCCGCGCCTGTTCCGTGAGCCAGACGGCATTCCAGGCCTGACCCACCCGGACATCATCTTCAATGACCGTCTGGAAATTCCTCTGGGTGGTGACCGTGGCAGTCTGGTGCTTGAGTACTGTGGCCGTGGCCACACCGCTGGTGACATTGTGGCATGGTTGCCAAAACAGAAAATTCTGTTTGCAGGCGATCTGGTAGAGGCTGCTGCGGCACTGTACACCGGTGATGCGTTCCACTTCGACTGGGCAAGTGAAACACTGGATAAAGTTAAGTCTTACGAAGCTGAAGTACTGATTGGTGGTCGCGGTGCTGTTGCTCGTGGTCGTGATGAAGTAGATGCGGCAATTGAGCAGACCCGCGGCTTCCTGAACGGTATGATTGAAAAAGTAGGTGAAGTTCACAAACGTGGTGGCACACTGAAAGAGGCGTTTGAAGCAACTCACGAGCATCTGGCACCGAAGTTTGGCATGTGGCCAATCTTCGAGCACTGTCTGCCATTTGATGTGCAGCGTCTGTGGGATGAGTTTGAGGGCACTGATTGGCCACGCATCTGGACAGATGAGCGCGACCAGGAAGTCTGGGACAAGCTGCAGGACTGATCTGCACATCTGATACCATGTTCAGCCTTGTTATAAGCACTGTCTGAGCATAGTGAAAAGCCCTGTGTCATTGATACGGGGTTTTTTTATGAGTAGACGAAATGGGGCGTCGACATGGCGTCTTATCAGGTTACAATCATGCGTAGAGGTACAGGCGTACCTGTGCATGGTCTCACCATAACCAACCTGCGTAAGGAAATTGTCAGCGATGGATGTTCTTTCAGCAATGGGTGTTTTTGTGCGGGTTGTTGACCGCAAGAGCTTCTCCATGGCTGCCAGTGAGCTGGGCATTTCCAGCTCCTCAGTCAGCAAGCAAATCTCACATCTGGAAAAGCATGTGGGGGCCCGGTTGCTGCAACGAACCACCCGGCGGCTAAGTGTGACGGAAGTCGGTTCTGCCTACTATGAGAAATGTGTGCGTATCCTGGCAGATGTTGAAGATGCAGAAAACCTGGTGTCGCAATTACAGGGGGCTCCGCGTGGTGTATTGCGTATCTCCTGTAATATGACGTTTGGTCAGATGCAGCTTTCCCGTGCTATTCCTGAATTTATGGAGAAATACCCGGATATCAGCTTCGATGTTTCCCTGGATGACCGGGCGCCGGATATGGTGCGCGAGGGGTTTGATCTTGCGATTCGGATTGCAGACCCTCAACTGCCGGACTCGAGCCTGATTGCCCGTGAAATTGGCACTATCCCGATGTTTATCTGTGCCAGCCCTCAGTATCTTGATAGCCATGGCCAGCCTGGTTGTCTGGCAGACCTGAAAGACCATAATTGCCTTATCTTTGTGCATGCCTCCAATGCTAACCAGTGGAAACTGGAAGAGGATGGCTCGCTTAATAGTATTCAGGTGTCTGGTGACATGAAAGCCAATAATAGCCTGGTTGTACGTGCCTCAGTACTTGCACATCGTGGTGTTGCTAATCTAGCTTCCTTTGTGATTGCGCGATTTATTGAATCAGGAGAACTGAAGCTGGTTTTTCCCGACCATGAGCCAGAACGGTTATCTATTTTTGCAGTGTACCCAGATCGCAAATACATTTCCCCTAAAGTCAGTGCCTTTATTACGTTTTTCCGTGACTGGTTGGCGCGTAATCTGGAACAGGAACAGGCCAATTTCCGTTAAGCTTTTGCTCGATAGCCTCGATGCAGCGCTCTACTGCTGTGGGTCGTAGCGTACCATAGGGATGTAATGCGTAGATTGGGCATGCCGCCAGTTGATAGCCCGGTAGCATTTCAATCAGCTGCGTTGGGCGTTGTCTTAGAATAAAGTCTGGCACCAGGCCAATACCGGCTCCTGCTTCAATCAATGCCAGGCAACTGTGGAAAGAGTCAGTCCGACAGCCAGGTGTATATTCGATCTGGCGGATTGTTGTCTGGCGGATTGTTGTGCCGCTACAAGCTTCAAAGCGATGCTGTATGGGGTTACCTTGCCAGTGGTTAGCGATATAGCGGCTATCTGGTGTACAGGTTGGTTTACCACAGAGCACATCTCTGAATTCGCCAATACGGCGTTGTCGCAATGTACTCCCTTCTGAGTTGCCAACACGTATTGCCAGATCAATCCTTTCTTCTGTCAGATCCAGTTTTCGATCACTACTGATCAGCTCGGGTGTCAAAGCCGGGTATAGCGCCAGCAGTTCGCTCAGTGCGGGTGCAATCAGCGTCGACATTAATGCGTGAGGTGCGGTAATACGAATCGTACCGGATGGAGATTGCTGGCTTTCCAGTGCCTGTTGCCAGGCGTTATCTGCCAATGTGTTCAGCTGCTGGCATTGTTGATAGAAGTGCTCACCTGTTGTCGTCAGGGTCTGGCGACGTGTTGTTCGTCTTAATAACGGCAGCCCCAACTCGCTTTCCAGTGTTTTCAGGTGCTGGCTGACAACTGATTTTGACAAGTCCAGTCGGTCTGCTGCTGCGCTGATTGAGCCTGCATCCACAATGTGGGCGAAGATTGACATCTGGCGCAGTCGCTGCATTTTATGACTCCAGCAGGTTTAGTGTGGTGGATTTGAAGTAGCTTATATCATTGTCTGTTTTTTTCGAACAGTCAGTTCTGATTGTGCTGTTTTTTCATATTAATTATCAGACCAGAATAGCGCAGTCATCAAGATAGATAACGGCTATTAAAGGAGTTTGACCATGACAACATCTGTAGCGAATGAGTCGACCGTGCTGGAATGCTGCCAGGCAGCAATTGCACGTTGGCAGCAGGCATTTAATACGCAGGATGCTGAAGGCTGTGCTGCTCAGTACAGTGAAAAAACAGTAATGCACGCGCGCCCGTTTGGTACTTTTACCGGTCGTGAAGAGGTGCAGGCGTTCTGGCAAAACATTATTGACCAGGGGTTTGCGGACGTTAACTACACTGATGTGAAGTGGGAAGCGATTGGCGATGATGGTTACCTGCTCAGTGCCCGCTGGACAATGAACAAAGCATTTGGCGTGGTACACCGTGAGCATTGGATTGTTGAAGAGGATGGCGTAGCACGGCTGGTCAGTGACGACTTTGAAGTGCAGGGAGAGCGATAAGCGAGAGCGCCAAACCGTACAGTCAAAAGTTTTCAAACGTATGTCAAATGGTCGGGCTTGAACTTAAAGCGTAGACTGGCGCCGACAGTGTAAAATAGTTGTCTGAAACGCTGGTTAATGCAGAAGCAAGTGAGGTGTAACTGTGACCGATGATCCACGCCCGACGCCCCCGGAAGATTATGAATGTTGTGAAAGTGGCTGTAGCCCTTGTGTATGGGACCGCTACTATGAAGCTATGAATGACTGGAATGCCCGTCAGCAGGCGGCAAAGGAAGCAGCCGAAGAGGCCGGTAGCGCTGAGTAATACACCGTGTTTTGCACACTGAACGCCGGGGGAATCCCGGCGTTTTCTGTTAGGCTGTTGAAGGTTATGTGGGTGTGTCGCTTATGTTGAGAATCCAGGCTGCATGTTTGTTATTGTAAATAGCTCGTTACAGCCATGGCATAACAATTATTTATAGGCCCCGGCTGCATAATGTAACTCATAGCTGTGGCTGTAGATCTCCAGAATATTACCGAATGGGTCTTCCATATAGATCATGCGGTATGGTTTTTCACCAGGGAAGTAGAAGCGTGGTGCTTTCATGCGGCGCTTGCCGCCAGCAGCTTCAATGCGCTCGGCCAGCCCTTCGACATCCGGGTCTTGTACACAGAAGTGAAAAACGCCAGTCTTCCAGTACTCAAAGTTATTTTCAGGTGCTTCACTGTTCAGAAACTGAAACAGCTCCACACCGATACGGTCACCAGTAGACAGGTGTGCGATACGAAATGACTCCCAACCTGCACCAAATACATCTGTACACATCTCACCGATGGCACTGTCATCTTCGGTAATTTCAGTAGGCTCCATAATCAGATACCAGCCTAGAACCTCAGTATAGAATTTTACTGCGGCTTCCAGGTCGGGTACTGAAATACCAATATGGGAAAACGTGCGCGGATAAGGTGTTGTCACGGTGATGTCCTCAAGCTGTTCTGAATACAGTGAGTGTGTGCTGGATGAGAAATAATTAGAAATTATCATTAGTTATTTTTTTGATAACATAATGTAATGAAATATAGGTGGTTTGCTTATTAAGTGATTAAAGGCAGGTTGCGAGAATGAAAAAACAACTGAACCGAACCTGGTTACAGACCTTTCTGGTGTTGGCCAGACAGCGCCACTTTACCCGAACAGCGCAGCAACTCTGCATGACGCAGCCCGGTGTCAGCCAGCATTTGCAAAAGTTGGAACAGCAATTAGGCCAGCCGCTAATCACTCGCGCTGGTCGTCAACTGGAACTGACGCCAGCAGGCGAAAAGCTCTGGCAATGGGGTATGGCGCAACAGGAAGAAGAACAGCGTCTGCTTGCCAGCCTGGCCGATGATGACCCTTTTAGTGGTGAAGTGCGTATTGCTTGCTCTGGTGCGCAGGCGTTGAGCCTTTATCCCCGTTTTCTTGACCATCTTGCTTGCCACTCTGGTTTGCAGCTGCAACTTGAAGCTGCACCCAATAGTCGTATTTTGGCACAGTTGCAAAATGGGGAGACCGAGCTAGGTTTAGTCAGCCAGCATAATATTCCAGAGCCTTTGGTCGCACAGCCTGCGGGCGCGCAACCGTTATGTCTGGTTGTGCCTGCTGACTGGTCTGGCTGCGCTACTTCTCTTGCTGAACTGAACCGGCTAGGTTTTATTGATCATCCAGATGGTGCTCATTATGCGACTCAGGTATTAGGGCAGATGCTGAATGGTTTTGCCGGATATCACAATCTGTATAGACGCGGTTATATCAATCAGATTGATCAGATTCTGCTGCCGGTCTCCCGTGGGTTGGGGTATACCGTCGTACCAGAAAGGGTTGTAGAAGCCTCCTGGTTAAAAGCTGGTGTGCGGATTCTATCCAGTGAGCAGCCAGTGCTGGAACCGTTATACCTGTTGCGACGGCGCCATCGGCAATTGCCAGCTCGCTATCACTGGTTTCAGCAGCAGCTGGTCTCGATAGCGGATGGTTCTGATGGAGCAGGTTGTTCTGATAAAACAGATAGCTCCAGTAACCGTTAGTTCTGGCAAAAGCCTGGTTTTGTCATGGGATAGATGCCGGAATTGGTTGCTTAGCTGACAGCCGTTGAGGGAGCTTGTTTTAATAACCATTACAGGGAGACAGACCAGCGCTCTGGCAGGTAGCGCTGATCTGAGGCTGTACTTATTTGCGACTGTACTTATTTGATAAGCATCAGGGTGTTATTCAATCCCTTCCGCTTTTAAACGGGCAGCGATACGTTCCTGAATTTTGGGGCCAAGGCTTCGCCCCAGTGTCTGACCGGCCTGCATGCTTTCCTGTGTGATTGCGGGCATAACCCGGATGATCTTTCTGCCCAGAGCTGTATCGTTAAAGCGGATCATCTCTTCCAGATCAGGTTCGGTGAAATGCCGGTTGTAGATTGGGTACATTGTTTTCTGGAAACTACCATTTTGCACCATTTCTTCATCAAGCAATGCGTTAATTTCTTCTTCAACAATGGTGAAAGCTTTGGGGTCTATATCTGGTTTGGTCTGCTTGAGGAAGGTGATGATCTGTTGTGTGAACAGATTGGAAAATTGCTTACCGACAGTAATAGCTGATTGTCCGGTCTGCTCCAGCAGAGTATCAATCAACTGTTTTTTGCTGGGGCTGATGTCGGCAGCCTGCACATTCAGTGAAACAGACAGGGTAAGCAGGGCGATGCTGAAATACTTTTTCATAGATGATCTCTGGTCCATTCGATAGCGGCTGACACCATGTGTGCCATACCCGTCCAGGTTTGACTCCTGAAACCTGGTTGTTATTTAACATCCTGGTATTGAATAGCTCTGGTTACGAACTCTGTTCTACGTGCCCGATAGAAGACTGACAAGCTTTGTTACACGATTTTTACCTTGCTGGTAATCGTCAGGGTTTAATCGCGCTAACATGGCCGGGCCAGTTCCGCTGGGCAATATATTGAATCAGATTATCCATCAGCCGTGCAGCTACAGGGCTAAGAGAGCGGCCTTTACGCGTAATAATATTAATTTCACGCTCAATTACCGGCTCTGCCAGCGGGCGGAAATTGAGGCTGGCGACCGAGGCTGTAGTTGCTGCCAATGCGGGTAATACTGCAATACCTATCCCTTCACGCACCAGCTCGGCTAGCCCGGCGGGGTTGGAAACCTCAATTAACGGCCCATCAAGTGCCAGTCCGCCGGGCATCTGGGCTGACATACGAGAAAGCTGCGCGCGAATTCCGGTATCGCTGGTCAGGTAGATCAGTTGTTGTTCTGTCAACTGTGCCCAGTGCATCACCGAGGTGTCCAGCAACCCGTGATTATCTGGCAGAATCACGCCATAGCGGTCGCGTAGTATGGGTTGATAATCCAGCTCAATATGGTGGCTATGGTTGCCACCAATACCGAAATCCATCTCGTTACTTAACACACGTTGCTCAATGCCGCCTGCGCTGTCATCACGAAGGTGAATACCCACAGCGGGGTACTGTTGATGAAAGCGGGCAACCACGGCCGGTAATAGCTGGCTAAGTACTGAGGGAGAGGCTGCAATTCCTATCTGGCCAGACTGGCCTGCAGCAACTGCCTGAAGATCACTCAGTGCGGTGTCAAAGTTGGACAGCAAGCCTCGGGCAATGGGTAGAAAGCGCTCCCCCTCACCACTCAGAAATACCCGCCGGGTGGTGCGATCCAGTAGTGTCAGGCCTGCCTGTTCTTCCAGTTGTTTGATGGTTGCGGTCAAGGTGGACTGGGTCAGGTGTAGCTGTGCTGCCGCACGGGTAAAACTGCCGCATTCAGCAACAGTAACAAAAGCGCGCAGGTGGCGAATGGAAAGATTATGCATAGGTATCAGCCGGGTTTTCGCTGGTAGTTGTCAGTAAATATACATGAGCATACAAACCTATACAGAACTGGCCAGTTGTTAGCGGTATGATCACTCTAAAACATAACAGCATGTCTTTTAGGGCCTGATTTGATGAGAGGGTTGGTTATGAAGCTTTTTTCTGTAAATACGTATCTGCTGAAGGCCGCCAGCCTGTGTGGCCTGTTGATGTTCAGTACGGCGAGCTATGCAGAGCTGTCCTGCGATGAGCTCTTTGAAATGCGACAGGCTGTAGGGCAACTGGCGGATGCGGTGGATGAAACTTTTATTTTCACCCGTGACGATGATGAGTTTCTCGCTGATGTTGTGGAATTAATGTACGCGGTAGCAGAGGAAGAAGATAACCGGACATTGTTTAATGCTGCCCGTGATATGGAGCGCGCCTGGCAGCGGGAAGATGCAGATGCTTATGTTGATGCGCTGGATATTGTGATGATAGAAGTGGACGACATCTATCATTTTGAGTGCGGTCGTAAACGCCGTTAAACAGGGCTGTTGTTGAGAGTCCAGACTGGATAGTGATGTTATCCAGTCTGTTCACCCTGTTCCTGTTTGTATTCCTCTTCTCCTCTTCCTATCCGGCTGGTCTGATTTATTTATTGGGGATTTCGATCAATTAATCATTTTTTATCATTTGTATGATAAGTCAGTCTTCTGCATTATGGCCGCCATAACAGGGGAACCGGCCGTTCAACCATGCTGCCGCATCAAAGCCCCGCAAGAACAGACAAGATGAGATCGCTTTCATGATTCCTGTAATTACCATCGAAGATACCGTTGCCAAGCAGTATCTGGACTTTATTGATGTGCTGAAAGAGGCGGGCTTTGAGGGTGATCTCAACGCCGATTATGCTAACCGCATCACCCTGTCTACTGATAACAGTATCTACCAGATGCTGCCCCAGGGTGTGCTGTATCCAAAAAATATCGATGATCTGATCCGTATTGCGACGTTGTCTAACCAGCCGCAGTTCAGTGAAGTGGGGCTGAGTCCGCGCGGTGGTGGTACAGGCACCAATGGCCAGTCGTTAACCGATGGCTTTATTGTCGATATTTCAAAGCACATGAATCAGGTGCTTGAGATCAACGCTGAAGAACGCTGGGTGAGGGTGCAGGGCGGGGTGGTAAAAGACCAGCTGAATGCAGCGCTTAAGCCTTATGGGCTGTTCTTTGCACCGGAGCTATCAACCAGTAACCGGGCCACCATTGGCGGTATGATCAACACCGATGCCAGCGGCCAGGGCTCTGTGCTGTACGGTAAAACCCGCGACCATGTGCTGGCACTGAAATCCGTATTTCTTGATGGTGAGGTCTGGGAATCTGGCCCGGTTGACCAGACTGAACTGGTTAAAATTCAACAACGCCATGACCGTGTAGGTGAAGCGCATCGCTTGCTGGATCAGATCTGGCAGCAGAAAAAAGATCTGATTGATGAGCGCTTCCCGAAACTGAACCGTTGTCTGACCGGTTATGATCTGGCACATATTCGCGATGAAAAAGGCCTGTTCAACCTTAACTCTGTGCTCTGCGGTGCTGAGGGCTCACTGGCATTTATTGCTGAAGCTAAATTGAACTGTCTGCCAACTCCAAAGTTCTCCGCGCTGGTGAATATCAAATACGACAGTTTTGAAGCTTCGCTACGTGATGCCAAAGCGCTAATGGACTGGGGGCCAACGTCCATTGAAACTATCGACTCCAAAGTCTTGAACCTGGCGATGGGCGATATTATCTGGGATACCGTGGCAGATTATTTCCCGCAGAGTGATGATGAGCCAGAGATTAGCGGTATCAATCTGGTGGAGTACACCAGTGATGATGAAGCAGGCCTGCGTAAAGCGGTTGATAAGCTGAGTGATCACTTGGCGGCGGTGTCTGGTGAGCCGGGCAAGAGCTTTGGTCATACCGTGGTTTATGGCGGTGAAGAGATCAAGAAAGTCTGGGCGATGCGTAAGAAGGCGGTTGGTCTGCTGGGTAATGCCAAAGGTCAGGAACGGCCGATTCCATTTGTGGAAGATACGGCTGTTCCACCGGAAAATCTGGCTGACTTTATTATGGAGTTCCGTGCAGTGCTGGATCAGCATAACTTGCCTTACGGTATGTTTGGTCACGTAGATGCAGGTGTACTCCATGTACGCCCGGCTATCGATATGAAAGATGAACGCCAGGCTACCATGATCCGCACCATCACCGACGAGGTGGTGAAGTTGACTCAAAAATATAAAGGCCTGCTGTGGGGTGAACACGGTAAAGGGGTGCGCTCTGAATATGCGCCGGAATTTTTTGGTGAGCTCTATGTTGAATTGCAACGGGTAAAAGGCTGTTTTGACCCGCGCAACCAGCTTAACCCAGGTAAGATTGCTACTCCGTTGATTGGCGATGCTGAATTGCTGAAAATTGATGGTGTGCCAACCCGTGGTGAGTATGATCGCCAGATTGAGGCCAACACCCGCCAGTATTACGATGCGGCAATGTTCTGTAATGGTAACGGTGCCTGTTATAACTACGACCCTAAGGATGCCATGTGCCCAAGCTGGAAGGGCACACGCCAGCGTATCCACTCACCGAAAGGGCGCAGCTCGTTGATTCGTGAATGGACACGCCAGATGAGCCGTAACGGTATTGATCTGGTGAGCGAATCTGAAAAGGTACGCCGCCAGGGTACGCTGGGCTTTATCGCTTCATTGCCGAAAAAAGTGCTTAACACCCGTGCTAAACAGCAGGGCAAATATGACTTCTCCCATGAAGTAGCAGACGCAATGGCAGGCTGTCTGGCCTGTAAATCCTGTGTGGGGCAATGCCCGATCAAAGTGAATGTGCCGGAGTTCCGCTCTCGCTTTATGGAAGTCTACTACGGCCGTTATCTGCGTCCAGCCAAGGACTATATGATTGGTGGCCTGGAGCAGAGTGTACCTTTGCTGGCGAAATTCCCGGGCATTTATAACCGGGCGATGGATAACCCGACCATTAGCCGCTGGCTGGGTGAGCACGCAGGTATGGTCGACAGTCCGAAACTTTGTACCAACAGCTTGAAACAGGCGATGGATCAGCGTGGTATTCGTTTTGCTGACCTGGCAGCGATTAAAACGCTGGATGCACAGACCCGTGCAGATACGGTGGTGATTGTGCAGGATGCCTTTACCAGCTTCTTTGAAACACAACTGGTTGTTGATGTAATCGATCTGCTCGACCGTCTGGGCTTTAATGTGCTGGTGGCACCATTTATGCCAAATGGTAAGGCGCTGCATGTACATGGTTTCCTGGGCAAATTTGCCGATGTGGCTAACCGCAACGCGCAGATGCTGAACCGGATTGCCGCTACCGGTGTGCCACTGGTAGGGGTTGACCCTTCCATGACGTTGACCTATCGCTCTGAATACGCTGAAGTGGTTGATGATATGCCGCCGGTGAAACTGCTTCAGGAATGGTTGGCACAGCATACCGGCAAGCTGGCGGTAATAGGGGCGCAGCTGGAAGATAAAGGTTTTAAACTACTGTCCCACTGTACCGAACGCACCAATGCAGCACCAAGCATTAAAGATTGGCAGCATGTCTTTGCCGCGCTGGGCCAGAGTCTGACGCCGGTAGCGGTGGGCTGTTGTGGTATGTCTGGCACTTACGGCCATGAAAGCCGTAATGTGGAAACGTCAAAACATATCTATGAATTAAGCTGGGCTGAAGTGGTGAATGACCCAGCTAACGAAGGCAAACTGGTGGTATCTGGTTACTCCTGTCGGTCTCAGGTGAAACGTCAGGACAGTAAAGCGTTGCCGCACCCGTTGCAGGCATTGCTGGCCGTGACTCAAGCTGGATTTGCAAAATAAGCGGTAAGTCCATCAAAACAGATACCTGTTAAAATGCAGACCTGTCAGAGCAAGAGCCCGCTTTAATCGGCGGGCTTTTGTTTATGCTGCAATCAGTAGCTTTATCTCCATCCCTGGCGCTGTGTTTTGTAGTTGTATCTTAATATTGTGAAGGTCACAGACAGCACGTACCAGGCTTAGCCCCAGGCCATTACCCGGCGTCGTGCGGCTTTTTTCCATCCGGTAGAAGCGCTGGAATACTTTGTCCTGTAATTCAGCAGGGATACCTGGCCCGCTGTCGCGAATGCTGATCTCAATACGGTCTGCAACCGGTTGCGTCATTGTGACCTGAATCAGTCCCTGTTCTGGTGAGTATTTCAGTGCGTTATCCAGCAGGTTAGCCAGCACCTGAAACAGCATGTTACGGTCACCCTGAATGGCAGGCACGCTGACTTGCTCAAATTCGATCAGTTGCTGACGATCTTCAGCGATTGGCTCATACAGTTCAACCACATCATCCAGCAGCTGATTCAGCGACAGTTGTTCAAATGCCTGGCGTTGATGGCGTGCTTCAATATTGCCGATACGTAGCAGAGCATTGAAGGTGCTAAGTAGATGATCGGCTTCCTGTACTGCCTGTTCTACACGCAGTTGCTGTTCTGGCTGACTCAGGCGATTGTCCTGGGCTGACTCCAGTGTCTGGCGCAGGCGAGACAGCGGGGTACGCATATCATGGGCAATATTGTCTGACACCTGCTTTACCCCGATCATCAACTCGTTAATGCGGTCCAGCATCCGGTTCAGGGTACGGGCCAATGAGTCCAGCTCGTCATCGCTGCCACGCAGGGGCATACGACGGTTCATATCGCCTGCCATGATCTCCTGGGCGGTATGATCCAGTTGTTCTACCCGGCGCAGGAAGCGACGCCCCATCCACAGGCCGCCCGCCAGCCCCAGCAGTGTTGTCAGTAGAATGCCCCAGCCCAGTGCTTCCAGTATCAGTAGTTCAATGCTGCGCAGGTATTCCATATCCCGGCCAACCAGTAACCGGAAGCCGCCACGCAGGGTAAATAACTGGGCGCGAGCGGGGTGGGCCTTGTCATCCAGCACCTTGTCAGAACTGAGCCACAGCTCTACCCAGCCCTGGGCGTCCGGGTTTATTTTTGGCCAGCGGTCCAGATTACCCAGAATGCGATTGCCGGACGGGTCGGTCAACAGGTAAATAGAGGCGCTGGTCGGGTTGCGTTTCAGCCGCTGGTTAATCGTGAACGAGAGCCCGGCCAGGCCGGTCTGCTCATAGCGTTCAGACAAGCCCTGAATTTCCGTTTCAATGGTGGCGCGTGTCTGGCGCTCCATATAACCGGCTGTTGCCCAGTAAAGAAAGCCACTGAGTACCAGCACTGAGCCGGTAAATAGCAGTAAATAAAGCAGCGCCAGTTTCAGCGTGGTAGAGCCGGATAATCTGATAGCCATGAATTTTTACCGATGCCGATCAACAACCGACGCCCGTCAGGGCGCGGCGCGTCAATGCAGATGTGCATGTTTACAATACGCTTCATTTCACGTGCGCTTATTTCGTCTGCATATGTTTCATGTGCGCGGATATGTCTGGACGCTATTCGCTGACAGGCATTCGCATCACATAACCGGCACCGCGTACTGTGTGCAGCAATTTTGTGTCGTAATCACGGTCAATTTTGCCGCGCAAGCGACTGATATGTACATCAATAATGTTGGTCTGTGGGTCGAAGTGGTAGTCCCAGACGTTTTCCAGCAACATGGTGCGAGTCAGCACCTGGCCCTGGTGGCGCATCAGATACTCCAGTAATCGGAACTCGCGGGCCTGCATCGGAATCAGTTTGCCAGCCCGGCGTACTTCATGGCTGAGTAGATCAATTTCCAGATCATCCAGAGTAAAGCGGGTTGCTTCCTGTGCGCCGCCACCACGGCGTGCCAGCGCATCAATGCGCGCTAGCAGTTCAGAGCAGGCGAAGGGTTTGGCCAGATAATCATCGGCACCTGCCTGTAACCCTTCCACCCGGCTGTCGACCTCGCCCAGCGCACTGAGAACCAGAATTGGAATGTTATTATCGGCACCACGTACTGAACGAATAATAGAAAGGCCATCCAGCGAAGGCAGCATCCGGTCAACAATCATCAGTTCAAATGGGCTATCCAGTGCCGTCAGCAGGCCATCTTTACCATCAGTGCAATGCTGCACATTGTGGCCCGCCTCTTTCAGGCTGCGGCTGATAAAGTCAGCGGTTGTTGTATCGTCTTCAATCAGCAGAATACGCATGGTCAGATCCTCTTTGCAGGTGCGGTGCTGCCTTTATTTCCACCCTTGGTGGCCTTATAAAACAACAGGATGGCGCACTTTTATCTGTCGCCAGTATAGCGCTACCGGTGTCAGAGACGGGATTAAAATACCGTAATGTGGCGGTCATTGTCCGGCAGGGTGTGCCCTGCGATATTTGACAGCATCAGATGTAGTGGTGGTGATGGTTCGGGCAAGAGATTACCCGATACCACAGCCACGGCTTGTGAATAACCTTTTAGCGAACAGCTCAGGAGAGCATCAGCATGAGTGCAGAGACACAGACCCCTATCGCCAACACGCAGGCAGGCGAGCATATACAGCAGCGTTTTGCACAGCTGCGTCAGGCATTAGAGGGGGCGGTGGTTGGCCAGAACGCTTTGATTGAACAACTACTGATTGCACTGCTCTGTGATGGCCATGTACTACTGGAAGGCCCGCCAGGGTTAGCGAAAACTCGCACCATTGCTACCTTGGGCACTCTGCTGGAAGGCAGTTTCCAGCGTATTCAATTTACCCCGGACCTGCTACCTGCTGATGTGACTGGTAGTGAATTCTTTGACACTGGCAATAATCGTTTCGAATTCCGTCAGGGGCCGCTGTTTAACAATCTGGTGCTGGCAGATGAAATTAACCGTGCCCCGGCAAAAGTGCAGTCTGCGCTATTGGAAGCCATGGCTGAACGGCAGGTTACGGTTGCCGGGCGCAGCTACCCACTGGCTGAATTTTTTATGGTACTTGCCACCCAGAACCCGATTGAGCAGGAAGGCACCTACCCGCTACCTGAAGCACAGCTTGACCGTTTTCTGCTGCATCTGCGAGTGGATTACCCGGGCTTTGCCGATGAGAAAGCAATTCTGCAACTGGTGCGTGATGAGCAAAAAGCTGCGCTGGCTGGGCGTCATGAAGCCCCCCCTATTACCCTGACGGAAGCGGATTTGCACCAGGCTCGTGAACAGGTGTTATCTGTCTACATGCAGGAGCATCTGGAGGACTATCTGATTTCGCTGGTACTGGCGACACGGCACCCGGAAAAATATGATCCACAGTTACAGGATATGCTGGTATATGGTGCCAGCCCCCGCGCCACCCTGGCGCTGGACCGGGCGGCTCGTGCTCATGCCTGGCTTAATGGTCATGATTTTGTCTCGCCTGAAAATATTCAGGCGGTCAGTCATGCGGTGCTGCGTCACCGTATCGGGCTGAGCTATAACGCCGAAGCGATGAATATGGATGCTGATGGATTACTGACGCTGTTGCTGGGCCAGGTAGCCGTGCCTTAACCGGCAGGAGGTAGAACGGTGTTACATGACACGTTATTAAAAATGCAACCGCGCCCGGTACCTGCCCGGAGGGATCAGATTGAACTGGCTGAATTGCTGGCGTTGCGTCATTGGCCGCCAGCGCGTGGTGGCAGTCCAGCCCGGTTGGCGTTGAAGGATGGTCGTCATCTCAGCCCGGTGCGCGGACGGGGGATGGAGTTTGACGATGTTCGTCGCTATCAACCCGGTGACGATATACGCCTGCTCGACTGGCGTCTGCTTGCACGTACTGGTGAACTGCATACCCGGCTGTACCGTGAAGAGCGTGAACGGCCCGTTTTTCTATTGCTGGATATGAGCGCGTCCATGCAGTTTGCCAGCCGGGGCTATTTCAAGTCGTTGCTGGCTGCTTATGCTGCCAGCCTTGTAGCCTGGGCAGCTCAGCGGGGCGGAGACCGTATTGGTGGTCAGGTTCTGTGCAGCGATGGTCAGCAGCCGTTATATCGGCCATTTAACAGTCGACAATCCGTGACAGGGCTGATTGCCGCAATGGCCGAGCAGGTCGGTAAAGCGGGACAGCATCGCGCTGATCTGCAGCAGGTACTGCGTCAGTTGGACGGTCTGCTGGCCACAGGGAGTCAGTGTTATCTGTTCAGTGATTTTCGAGGCTTGAATGATGAGCTGTGTGGACGCTTACAACGTCTGGCCCGACGTTGCGAACTACAACTGGTGATGTTGTCAGACCCGCTGGAACGTACGCTCCCCGAAGGAGACAGTCTGTGTTTTGCCGGTAATGGCCAGCAGATACGATTGGCGGCGCAGGACAGCAACACCCGTACCGCTTATGCTGCCCGTTTTGTTCAGCGGCTGGAGCAACTGGAGCAACTGGGGCGTTGGCCAAATATAGCAGTACATCATTGGTCTACTGATGCTCATCCGTTATTTGATGTGGTATCGCAATATGATGTGGTATCGCAGGAGACTGACCGATGAGTGCGGCAACAGAGCAGGCGGTACAGGTGTCGCCAATGGCGCAGCAGTTAGCGACACAGCTGCAACTGGCCCCGGTACATCTACCACCTGAAATCTCGGCCTGGCCTCCGGCGCCGGGCTGGTGGTTACTGGCTGTATTACTGCTACTTCTAGTGGGGCTGGCAGTGCGTAGCTGGCGACGGTATCGACGTCACCCTGTTACACAGGCGGGGCGGGTTTTAAAACAGATTCGTACCCTGCCAGTTGATGAGCAACCACTGGCGTACAGCACTCTGGTACGTCGAGTTGCGCTGAGCCTTTATCCCCGTGCTCAGGTGGCGGCATTAAGTGGCTCAGCCTGGCAGGATTTCCTGTGCCACCAGTCGGTTGCTATTAACAGGGGTAGCAGCGTTGATCAGCATGGCAATGCTGGCCAGGATGAAAAAGCAGTTGCCATGTTGATACGCGCAACCGTACAGCCTGCTGCAACATTCGAACCGCAGCTGGTTGAAAGCTGGTTGCAAGGCTGGTTAAAAGCGCAGCGTAAAACAGCACCTCTGTTGCCTGAAGGGCGCAAAGCGAAATCAGCTATGGCAGGGCCTGTCATAACCAAGCCTGTCATAACCAAGCCCGTCATAACCAAGCCGGTTGTAACAGGCCCCGTTACAGCGCCACAGAAAGGATAAACGGGTATGTTTGAGTTTGAATCCCCCTGGGTATTTATGTTGTTACCGTTTCCCTGGCTGGTCAGCCGTTTTACCGGAGCGGTGAATATTCAGCGTCAGCAGGCGGTGCAGGTACCTTTTATGGATGATTTGCTAGCTGCTGGTGGAGACGTGGCTACGGGTGTCGGGTCTCCTGAAAAAGCGCGATTGTCCTGGCGTTGGTGGTTAGCACTGTTGTGCTGGCTGCTATTAGTGATAGCGATTGCCGGGCCACGCTGGTTGGGTGAGCCCGTCCCACAGCAGCGAAGTGGTCGCGAGCTGATGCTGGCAATTGATCTGTCTAACAGTATGAAAGCACGTGACTTCGAATTTCAGGGACAGCGTTTGAATCGCTTGATGGCCACCCAGCTGGTTGCCAGTGACTTTATTCAGCGTCGTGCGGGTGACCGTATTGGCCTGGTGTTGTTTGGTGAACAGGCCTATTTGCAAGCACCACTGACCTGGGACCGCACCACCGTCCAGCGCTTGTTGGATGAAGCGCAGATTGGTTTGGCCGGTGGTAGTACTGCCATCGGTGATGCTATCGGTTTGACCGTAAAACGTTTGCGGGAGACCGATAACAGTGAACGAGTGATGGTGTTACTGACCGATGGTGCAAATACCGCCGGGGCGTTGGAGCCGTTGCAGGCGGCAAAACTGGCAGCTGAAGAGGGCGTGAAGGTTTACACCATTGGGGTGGGTTCAGATACTCATCGTGGCGGAAATGGTTTGTTTAATTTGCTGGGACGCTCCCAGGTGCCAGAGCTGGATGAAAGTACTCTTAAAGCGATTGCGCAACAAACCGGTGGACGTTACTACCGGGCTCGTGATTTGCAGGAACTGGTGGGTATTTATGACCAGCTTGATCAGTTAGAACCGGTGACGCGCAGCGCAAGTAGCGCGCGGCCAGTGCAAGCGTTCTACTCCTGGCCGTTGGCCGCTGCATTGTTGCTGTTACTGACACTGTCATTGCTGCTGGTGACAGACGGTATCGCTGTAAAAGGAAGAAAGAGATGAACCCGATTGAGTGGCTAAATAGCGTTCAGCTGCTACAGCCCTGGGCATTGCTGGTAGCGCCTTTATTGATTACGGCTGGGCTCCTGGCACTATTGCGGCAGCAGGGGGGCAAGGTATGGCAGCGTTTATTTGATGCTGAATTGTTGCCTCGTTTTCTGGTTGCCGCAGACAACAGTCAGGTTAGTCGTCAGGCGGTGGTGTTAGTGGTGTTGGTCAGTTTGTTGCTGGCGTTAGCGTTGGCGCAGCCGGTATGGCGCAAACTTCCACAGCCGGTTTATCAGCAGCAATCGGCGCTGGTAATTGCACTGGACCTATCCCGTTCCATGCTGGCGGAAGATGTTGCACCCAGCCGGTTGCAGCAGGCGCGGTTCCGTATCCGTGATCTGCTGGCTCAGCGTCGGGAAGGTCAGACGGCGTTGCTGGTTTATGCTGGCGATGCTTTCACGGTGACGCCGTTAACCGATGATACTGACACTATCATCAGTCAATTAAATGCGTTGGAGCCCGATATTATGCCGGTGCAGGGCAGTCGTCCGGCACGGGCGGTTGCTTTGGCAAATCAACTGTTGTCGGGTGCGGGCATAAACGGCGGTGATATTTTGCTGCTGGGCGATGCGCTCAATGGCGAGGGGTTGGTTTATGCGCTGGATAATGCAGCAAAAGATGGGCGACGAGTGTCTGTACTGGCGCTCGGCAGCGCTGAAGGTGCTCCTGTACCAGGCCTGAAATACCGTGATGGTCGTCCGGTGATTGCCCCGGTTGATTTCCCACAGATGGCACAGTCCCGTCGAGGAGGAGGGCTAGCTGTACAGGCACAGCTAGATGCCAGTGATGTGGCACGTTTGACAGCTCTGTTTGCTGAACCTGTGGGTGATGTTGTCACCAAAGCCCATACATTACCTGGTGATCAATGGGTAGCCGATGGTCGCTGGTTGATTTTACTGGCCTTGCCGCTTTTGTTACCACTGTTTCGTCGGGGCCTGTTGAGCCTGACATTGGCTATGCTGATTACGGCACCTTTATTGCTCTCACCTGCGCCGGTTATGGCAGCCAGTGAGGTCACTGCGGATGTTGAGCCTGACGGTATTAATTGGCAGCAGCAGTGGCATAGCCTCTGGCAACGGCCAGATCAGCAGGCTCAGCAACAATGGCATGCTGGAGACCGGGCCGGTGCAGCTCAGCGCTTTGAACGTCAGGACTGGCAACAGGCTGCCCATTATGATCAGGGCAATTATCAGCAGGCAATAGACAGTTTGCAGACCCCCGAAACCTCTGACCAGTGGTACAACCGTGCGAACGCATTGGCAAAACAGGGGCGTTTTGATGAAGCATTGCAGGCTTATGATCAGGCATTGCAGTTGAACCCGGATAATCGCGATGCTACTGCCAATCGTCAACAGGTAGCTGCGGCTAAAAAGCAACTGGAGCAGCAATCATCTCAGCAATCATCTCAGCAACAGGGCTCTCAGCAACAGGGCTCTCAGCAACAGAGCCCTCAGCAATCAGAACAGCAACAGGGTCAGAGTGGTCAGCAAGACAAGAACGATGGGCAGCAGAATGAACCTGGTTCATCCAGCCCACCAAGCCAGCCAGAGCAGTCTGCACAGCGCAATGCTTCTCAGAACCCATCATCGGAAAAGGGTGACTCACAACAGCCCTTAGCTTCCGATACATCCGGTGGGCCTGATGATCAAGCGCAACAGCACTTCAGTCAGGCGCTGGATCAGGCTGCTGACCAGGAACCGTTTCCACAAGATGAAGCAGGTGTTGTCGCGGGTATGCCGCAACAACAACCTATGGATGAAAAAGCGCAGGCGCGTCAGCAATTACTGAACCGGGTTATCGACGACCCGGCCGGGCTCTGGCGACGTAAATTCCTTTATCAATACCGGCAGCAAGCGGAGCCGCTGCCACAGGGAGAGCAGCCATGGTAAACGTACGGAAAACTTCGTTAGCGCTTATTCTGACGTCAGGCGCTGCTTTGGCACTGAGCAGTGAGTCGGCATTTGCTGAGCTGCCAACCCGGTTGTACCCAGCCCAGATCAGTGAAGGGGAAGCAACCCAGCTGACCATTGAGCTAGGTGATGCACCCGGCGGAAAAACAGACCTTTCGCCGCTGGAACAGGACTTTCAGTTGTTGGGGCGTAGCCAGCAGTCCAGTACAGTGATCAATAATGGCCAGATGAAGCGCTCGACCACACTGGTGTTGACGCTGGCACCTAAGCGTAGTGGTACCCTGCAAATACCGGCGTTTATGTTGGAAGGGGATACCACTGTAACGCAGACACTGGTTGTTCGCGCTCCCAGTAAAGCTGATCAGCAGGCTCTGGCGGAACAGGTGCGTATTCATGCCAAATTATCTGTGCAGGGCGCGTATTTGCAGCAGCCTCTGCTGTACACCTTACGCATTGAATTGACAGATCAGCTATTCGATGGTGGCCTGGTAGCGCCTGAAGTGAGCCAGGGCGCTGCGTTGATTGAGCCTTTAGGGGAGCAGAAACAGTATCGCAGTAATCGCGGTAGTCAGCTGATTGAAGTGGTCGAGCAGGACTATCTGATTACCCCACAGCGTAGCGGTATGTTAAAAATCAGCCCAGCACAATTGAGTGGCAAAATCCCGCAAGGACAACCGAGAAACACAGTGTTTGGCCCCCAGTACAATCGTTTTCGCCAGGTGAGCTTGCGAAGTGAAGCGTTTGAATTGAACATTCAGCCAGTACCCGACGCGTTTAAGGGCGCAAACTGGTTGCCTGCAACTGAGGTTTCACTGCTGGATGACTGGCAGATGGATAGTCTGGAAGTTGGACAGCCTATAACACGCACCCTGAAAGTGATTGCCCGTGATGCTTCTGCCAGCCAGTTGCCTGAACTGAAAATGCAGATACCTGCCGGTGTTCGTCAGTACCCTGAAGAGGCAATTGCGGGGCAGTCAATGAGCGATGGCCAGCTAGTGAGTACATGGAAGCAACAGATTACACTGATTCCGACACAGGCTGGCGAACTGAAATTTCCAGCGGTTGAACTGCATTGGTGGAATACAGAGACCGGCCAGCAAGAAACTGCACGGATTGACGCGACCAGCTTGCAGGTGGCAGCTAATCATCAGCCCGCAGCGTCTACGCCGGTGGGCAGTACTACACCGCCATCCGCAGGTAAAACAACGGCGCCTGAAACTGTGGCCGATTCGGTGCTGTCAGATACAGCATTACCTGCTACAACATTGCCAGATGCTACGTTATCAGGAGCTACGTTATCAGGATCTGCGTTATCAGGATCTGCGTTATCAGGTGCAGTCTCATCAGATACCAGCGATCCAGTGCCACCAGTGCCACCAGTGCCACCAGTGCAGTCTGATGTTAAACAGGTCACACCAGAACCGTCAGCTGCGGATGCCTCGTGGGTGGTGCGGGGCTGGATGCTTGTTGCTGCCGGACTGGCAGTGGTTGTGGCAGGCTTGGTAGGTTGGTGGGCAGGGCGTCGTAGCCATCCAGTTATGACTGTTACACATCCTGAAGCAATAGAAAGGACGGCATTACCAGATACTGATGCCTTACAAGCTGCGTGTCAGCGTAATGATGGCCGTGCAGCACAGCAAGCCTTGCTGCTCTGGTGTCAGCAGCGCTGGCCTCAGGGTGGTAATCTGCACCAGCTACAGCGTATGGCGAGCCCTGCTTTAAAAGCCCAGCTAATGGTATTAAGTCAGTCGCTTTACAGTCGTGAACCTGCGCCATGGCAGGGGGACGCATTGTGGCAGGCGTTCCAGCTGTTTAATCGGGCTACTGAAAACAGAATTACAGCCAGGGTGGAAAAAAATGGGCTGGTGATGCTGAATCCGACATAATATCCCGTTATTGATAGCTGGGTTCCTGTAACACCTGATATATAGCATAAGCCATGGTGGAAACAGGAATCCAGAGTGATAACGGTAAAGTGGAGGCATAAGCGGCGTGGCAAAAAAATACTATGTGGTCTGGAAGGGGCGTCAGCCAAGTGTATTTAATAGTTGGCTTGCCTGTCAGCGCTCTGTTGATAAGTTTCCAGGAGCGCGCTTCAAATCTTTTTTGACGCTGGCTGAAGCTGAGGCTGCTTTTGACAAGGGTGCGCCGGCATCAGGCCGTTACGTGTCGGGTAACTATACCGGTGCAGGGCAGGTTACCCATAAACACCCCAAACCAGCTGAGCCTTCTACGGCTGAGTTTCAGTTGCAGGTTTATTGTGATGGCGCCTGTGAGCCTAACCCGGGTGAGGCGGGTTCCGGGGTTGCGGTTTACCGCGAAGGTAAATTGAATGGGCTCTGGTATGGGCTTTATAACCCTCAAGGTACGAATAACATCGCTGAGCTGAATGCGTTACACCAGGCGCTGCTGATCGCCCGGCAAGGTATTGAGCAGGGGCTGAGTGTACAGGTCTTGTGTGATTCCATGTATGCACTGAACTGTATCAGTAAGTGGGCGAAAGGCTGGCAGGCAAAAGGGTGGAAAAAATCAGGCGGTGAAATCAAAAATCTGGTGTTAATCCAGCAGATTTACGCACTTTATGTCACTATGGAAGGGAAATTCACCCTTAGTCATGTAAAGGCCCATGCCGGTACAGAAGGCAACGAACTGGCAGACAGGATGTCGATTGTTGCCGTTGAGCAGCGCGAAACTGCTTTTATCGAAATGCCCAAACCACTGGATATTGAAGCGCTACTGAGCCTTCGAGCAGGATAACGAAACGTTAAGTAATACCTCGAAAGAGGAATAGGTATTGAAGGGTGTTTGTACTGCAAGTGCTTTGAAAAAAAGGTTCAGGGAAGATCAGGCTCTTGAAAGAAAGTTCCGGGCCAGCATTAGCCGGCCCGGCCCAGGGATGCAGTGACACCAAATTAAAGCATGACGGTGGCCTATCCAGGGGCCTGACATGACCTGGATCATGCCCAATATCCTTTCTACGCTCTGCCAGTACGATTAAGCTGATCTTCAGACCCTTTCCATGTGATCTGAAGACCAGTAATCGCTGGTGTTATCAGCGAGAAGAGAGTCTATAGATCTCATTCTTGTAAGAACATTACAGCATATTACACGTGCTTATTGCCGTGCGCATCGTGCTTCATAATAAGCCCGATTGGCAGTCGTCAAGTGCGAGCGTATTATCCAGGCATGGGCAGCTTGAGGCTGCCCATGCTGTTTCCTGTATTTGAAAAAAGAGACTGAGCCGATGTCTGTAGAAAGCGCACTGACGTTTTTTCTTGCGATCTTTATTTTTGGCATTACGCCTGGGCCGGGTATTTTTGCCATTCTGGCACGGGCGATGGTTGATGGTGCTCGAAGTTGCACACTGTTGGCATTTGGTATGGTGATCAGTGATATTGTGTATCTTGTTCTGGCCTGTTTTGGTCTGGCAACGATTGCTGAAAACTGGGGTGAGCTATTTACCGTTATCCGTTTTGTGGGCGCAGGTTACCTGCTATACCTTGGATACAAAATGTTTACAGCCCCGGTCAATGTTGACACTCAGACCCGCGAACGGAGCGACCTGAAAGGTAGTGGTGCCATAGCCAGTTTTATTCAGGGCTTTCTGATCTCAGCATCCAACCCTAAAGTTATTCTGTTTTATATCGCTTTCCTGCCTACATTTATGGATCTGACTGTGCTGAACAGCACTGATATTGTTGTAGCGGCAGCTTTGACGCTGGTTGCGCTAATGCTGGGGCTGATGCTGGTGGCACTTTCTGCTGCGCGTGCTGCCCGTTTGCTGCGTACACCGCAGGCTGTACAGCGTCTAAACCGTGGTGCAGGTTCTATTATGATGGGGGCTGGCTTGTACCTTGCGGGTAGTAAGTAAGCATGTGGGTAGCCAGTCAGCTTGCGGGTAATAAGTCAGTTTGCGGGTAATAAGTCAGCTTGAGCGTAATATAAGCAAGGTCGTTGCGTTTATAAGATATAACCGAAAGGGCGTGTTACATAGAGCCATATGGGTTCAGTGGCGACGCCCCCAGCGGCTGATCAATTCTTCATCTGTGTAATCCACCCGTGAATGTTGCGCAGTAAACTCTGCGCTCTGCACCTGTACTGGCGGGAAATAGACGGTACAGGTGCGTAGCCTGTTATTTTCAAATGGCCGCGCTTCTCTGGATTGCAAGGGCAATAGCTGACCACTGCGGTGATAGACGGTCTCCGGGGTAATATCCGGGTCATGGGATTGTATACTGGCTGCCTGTAGCAATGTGCTCTGCGTGAGTATAAGTAGTAGCAGAGTCATGGGCCGAATGTGCAACATAAAAAGCTCCGAAAGGCTGTGATCTATGAAAACATGGAGGCTATAAAAGCCTGAGAACTGCACTCGCAGCAGGGATCGGGAAAGTTGAATATCTGTTCTCGAATGCGTCAATTCTGGTTGATATTCGGCGATAAATAAACCACAGATAGAGCAGCTTAATGGTGCTTTTATGTCATCAATTACTTTCTGTCATTGTTCACTGTGCACGGTAAAGTACTGTTAGTAAATAGCCGCGTAAACGCTTGCTCGACAGAGAAGAGAGTGTCAGAAAAGGGCTATGCAGTGATGGCTGGCAAGCTATAATGAATGTTCATGATACGACTGGCTGGTGTTGTGAGTGAAAGCTCTGAGCAAGCCCTGGCTTTGTCTGTCACCTTCTGACCGATGGATCTGCCATGACTGCCTGCGCCTCATGGGGTTATTCCCGCTTGCCGATTTTTTACCTTTCTTTGCATGCTGCCCTGCTGCCGGTGTTGCTGCTTACCGGGCTCTTGCTACCGTTACATGGCTTGGCTGCAACATATAGCCAAGCTGCAACTGAGGCTCCAAAGGTATCCAGACCGCTATTGCCGGTACAGGCTGAATCCACACAGGCGTTGCGTGTGCTGGATATAGGAGAACGTACCTTTGCTGGGCGTAATCAGCTATCGGTTATTCTGTCGCATCCTGTTGATCGCAGTCAGGATATACAGCCCTGGTTGTTGGTCAGCCTTGCTGATGAACCCGTCGCAGGGGGGTGGCAGATCAGCGATGATGGGCGTACGTTACGTTTTGATAACACTGAGCCTCAGCAAAACTATCAGATTGAAGTGCAGGCTGGCTTACCAGCAAGTAATGGCCTGCATCTGCTTGCAGCGGTTAGCCAGCATGTTGAAACGCGTGCCCTGACGGCAGGAGCCAGTTTTAGTAGTGATGGTCTGTATATTGTGCCTGGCCAGGGGTTACCGGTAGAAGCGGTGAATGTGGCTGAGGTGAATATTGATTTTCTGCGTGTTGCACCAGAGCAGGTACAGGCATTCCTGCGTCAGGCTGGGTATAGCGGCCGTGAGAGCTGGTACAGCGAAGATCTGGCGCGTATGACAACCCTGGTTCACAGTGACCGTTATCAGCTCAATGCAGCGCGCAATACGCGGGTGAAACGGGTCATTGAGCTGTCTGGCATCAAGGCATTGTCAGAACCCGGGCTTTACATGGCGGTGATGACCGCGCCGGGCCATTACCGTAACGAGCAGTATACATGGTTCCGTGTAACAGATATGGGCCTGCATGCGCGCATCTATGATCAGAAACTGACGCTGTTTGCCAGCTCTTTGCAACAGGGTAGTGCTTTTGCAGGGGCGGAAGTGACCTTGCTCGATCAGCGCCAGAAAGTGCTGACGCGCACCCGTACTGACAGCCAGGGTAAAGCAACACTGCCTTATCGAGCTCTGGCCGATAAAGCGCGTGCTGTAAAGGTGGTGAAGGGTGATCAGCAGGCACGGTTGCTATTACAGCGTCCGGCACTTGATCTGTCTGAATTTCGCTTGAACAGCCGTCCATGGCAGCCGCAGGAGCTGTTTATTTATGGCCCCCGTGACCTTTACCGTGCTGGTGAAACCTTGCAGCTTTCGGCTCTTTTGCGGAGTCCGGACGGTCGCCTGACCGAGCCAGCCGTGCTGCAAGCTCGTATTTTGCGCCCTGATGGTAGCGAAGCGATGCGTTTTTCCTGGCAGCCAGAGCAGAACACAGGTGGTTACTATCAACAGCAGTGGTCAATTCCTGCCAGTGCGCCGTTAGGGCGCTGGGCGGTTGAAGTTGATGGCCCTTTCCGTCAGCCCGTGCGGTACAGCTTTCAGCTGGAAGATTTTATGCCGGAGAGAATGCGTCTTTCTTTCAGTCAACAAAGCCCTTTCAGTCAACAAAGCTCCGTCAATCAACAAAGGTCCGTCAATCAGCATAAGCCACAGCAGCAGGATAACTCGCAGCTTCAGGTTGTAACGGTGGGACAAAGTTTGCAGGTTGCCATCAAGGGGGAATATCTGCACGGTGCGCCTGCTGTTGATAACCGTCTGGAAGTAAAATTCCTTGCGAAGCCATGGCGTAGCCCGTTAACACAGTGGCCAGGGTATCAGTTTGGTGATTCCCGTGATCAGGGTGACAGCCGTGCCCAGCCACTGGTTGATCTGAAACTTGATGCTCAGGGGCAGGCACAGGTCAGGGTACCTGCCGAACGTTATAACTATCAGTCGCCAATGCGCTTGCGCTTGCAGGGGCGTCTTTATGAAACCGGTGGGCGGGCCGTTAGTCGGTATTACGATGCGTTGTTCTGGCCTGGTGATGCACTGGTTGGTGTTAAGCCTGCATTTGGCGATGCCAATCCTGCAGAAAACAGCAAGGTCAGTTTCAGCCTGATTCGCAGTAATCTGCAAGGGCAACTGCAATCAGGCCAGGTATTAGCAACGCTGATTCGTGAAGAGCGGCAGTATTTCTGGAGCTATAACCCACAAAATGGCTGGCATTATCAGTGGACAGACAAAACTTATCCGGTGGCCAGTGAACAGTTGATGCTGAGTGCGCAGGCACCGGTCAAACTGACATTACCTGTCGATTGGGGCTGGTATCGACTGGAATTGAAAACGCCAGACGGTGATCGTTTGACCAGTCTGCGTTTCCATGCAGGTGAAGACTGGTATCGCAATTGGCAACAAAGCCAGTCCAGTGCTGGAGTAAGGCCTGACCAGGCCAGTCTGGTGCTGGATCGTCCGGCATATAAAGCAGGAGATATTGCGCGGGTACGTGTTACTGCTCCCCATGCGGGCAAGGCATTATTGATACTGGAAAGTGGGGAACAACTGCTCTGGTTGCAGCGGGTAGAGCTGCCAAAGGAGGGGGCGACGTTTGAAGTACCTGTGCCGGTTGATCAGCCTCGACATGATCTCTACCTGTCTGTGGTTGCATTGCGTCCCGCAGGCAGTGGTGACGCCGCAGTAACGCCTGCCCGTGCTCTGGGGCTGGTACACCTGCCGCTTGACCGCAGTGATCGTAAGCTGAAAATTGATATTGATCTGCCGGAACAGGTTGCACCGGCCCAGACCTTGAAAATTCCTGTGCATGTTAGTGGTGCCGGTAAAAGCACACGCTGGATGACACTGTCAGCGGTAGACAGCGGCATCCTCAACCTGACGGATTACAGCACACCGAATCCATTTGATTACTTCTTTGGCCCACGTCGTTACAGTGTGGAACTGCGGGATTTGTACCACCGTGTGGTCGAAACTGAAGCACTGCAAGCTGCCAGACCACGCTTCGGTGGTGACGCTGATCTCAGTCGTGGCGGAGAACAGCCTCAGGCTGATGTGCAGATTGTGTCACTGTTTAGCGGCCCGGTGCAGCTGGACAGCGAAGGGCATGGTGAAGTTGAGCTGACACTACCGTACTTTAATGGAGAGTTGCAGCTAATGGCGCAGGCCTGGAGTCACGATGGTGTTGGCAGTGTTCAACAGCCGTTGACCGTTGTTGCACCATTGGTAACTCAGCTGGCAATGCCACGATTTATGGCATCAGGTGATCAATCGCTGGTAACGCTGACACTGCAAAATCGCAGTGGTCAGCCCCGCACATTGAATATTGTGATGAAAGCGCAAGGCGGCATCAGTCTGCTTGATGGCCAGCGTCAGCTCACGCTGGCAGATGGAGCCCGCGCTGCACTGCCGTTCATTGTTACAGCCTCAGAGCAGACCCATGCTCAGCTTGAGCATGGGCAATTACAGCTCCATATCACCGAGGTTGAAAACCCTGAGCAACTAAGTCCAGAGCAACTAAGTCCAGAACAGCTAAGTCCAGAACAGCTAAGCCCGGTACAGCGCCAGTGGCAGATACCTGTTCGGGCAGCGTGGCCGGTTTTGACTGAGAGCCGCTATCAGTTGCTGCAGGCAGGTGAGCAATGGCTGTTAAACAGTCCGGTCTTGCAGCAGGCTGAATTACAGAGTCGCCGTGCGCATCTGACTGTCAGTAATACACCGCAGTTGCCAGTCACTCGTTTGCTGGAGCAACAACTGGCGTATCCGTATCGCTGTCTTGAGCAGACGGTTAGCCGTGGTTTGGTGTTGCTTAATACATCCGGGGCGCAATTGGAGTCTGATGTGCGACAGCAGGCGTTGAACCAGGCCGTTGCACGTATCAGTGAGCTGCAACGTGATGATGGTAGTTTTGGCCTGTGGAGTAATCAGTCACCAGAAGAACACTGGTTAACAGCTTACGCCACAGACTTCCTGTTGCAGGTGCGTGATCAAGGTATTGCTGTCTCGCCCACTATCCTGGACAAGGCGTTGCAGCGATTACAGCGTTATCTGTCTCGGCATCGTACGGAAGGGCGTTGGAGCGAAAATCCACGGCACTACACACTGGCCTGGCGTGCTTATGCGGGTTACCTGTTATCCCGTGTGCAGCAAGCGCCCTTAGGGCAATTACGCACGTTGTATCAGCAGCAGAAACAAGCCGCTGCCAGTGGGTTGCCGTTAATGCATCTGGCGTTGGCGTTGCACAATATGGGTGATCAGCCGCTGGCGAGCGAAGCATTACAGCAGGCGTTGCAGACCCCACGTAGCGAGCAGTATCTGGGTGATTATGGCAGTGATGGGCGTGATCTGGCTGCCATGATTGTGTTATTGGGCCAGTTCAGTCTGAATGACAGCGTTGAAATTGATGGTCAGCAGGGCCGGTTGGCGTTGCAATTAATGCAATGGTTGTCTGATCAGCGTTGGTTGAGCCCACAAAGTCAGGCGGCACTTTATCAGGCAGGCCAGTTACTGGCGCAGCACAGAGGAGAGCGCTGGCAACTGGCGCTGAAAATGCTGGATGAGACAATGCTTATTGATCAGACAGGCCGATGGCATGGTGCACTCGATAGCGAGCAACTTGCATTGCCGGTGCAATTGGAAAACCGTACCAGCAAGCCGCTATACGTCACACTAGCTAGTCAGGGCCGCAGCGCGCAGCCACCGCCACCGCTGAGTCAGCAGCTGGCAGTAGAACGCTATTACTACAGCCCGGAAGGGGAGCCGCGTGAGTTACAGTTTGTCGAAACCGGTGAGCTGATACTGGTTGAGCTGGTATTAGAAGCAGCACAACGTACACCGGATGCGTTGCTGGTTGATATGATTCCGGCGGGCTTTGAGCTGGAAAACCCTGCGCTGGCTCACGCTGCTGGACTTGAGGGGATTCACCTGCACCTGGATGGTGAGCAATATAGTGTGATGGAGCTACAACAGCGGGCTGTACTGCAATATCAGGCGTTTCGTGACGACCGTTATATTGCCGCATTGGCATTGAGCCCAGGCCAGGTAACCCGGTTATTCTATCTGATGCGGGCTGTGACGCCGGGAAGTTATCAACCTGCACCTGCGTTGCTGGAAGATATGTATCGGCCAGAACGGCGAGCAATAGGGGAAACAGGCAGCCGCGTTGAAGTTGTTCAGCCGCGTTAACCGACTTGCGTTGGCAGGCGTTACCCTGCTGACACTGTTGTTGCTTTTGTGGGAGCTGAATCAAGCATATCCATTGGCCCTGCCTGATTTGCAACGTAGCCAGGCTCGACTGGTAACAGACCGGCATGGTGAGCCGCTACGGGCGTTTGCTGACTCCGATGGCGTTTGGCGTTACCCGGCGACGCTGGAGCAGGTTAGCCCTGCTTATCTTGAGGCGTTGCTGGGTTACGAAGATCGCTGGTTCTGGTGGCATCCGGGGGTTAACCCCTTTGCGTTACTGCGAGCCAGCTGGCAGAACCTGCAAAGTGGGCGGGTGATTTCAGGAGGCTCTACGCTGTCGATGCAAGTGGCCCGATTGCTGCATCCACACCCGCGTACTTTGTGGGGTAAATTGCAGCAGCTAGCACGTACATTGCAGCTGGAATGGCAGCTCAGTAAACGTGAAATCCTTACCCTTTACCTTAATCTGGCGCCCTTTGGTGGCACATTGCAGGGTGTTCAAGCTGCCAGTTACGGTTATCTGGATAAACCGGCTGCCCTGTTGACGGATGCTGAAGCTGCCTTACTTGCTGTATTACCTCAAGCGCCCAGTCGTTTACGGCCTGATCGCCATCCTGTGCTGGCACAACAGGCGCGAGACAAAGTGCTGGCACGGTTACAGACATTGGGTGAGTGGCCTGCAGCACGGGTACAGGCCGCCAGACTGGAAACTGTGCTGGCGCGTCAACCCCGTACACCGCAGCAGGCACCACTTTTGTCACGTCGCCTGATACAGCAGTACCCGGGCCAGTCCTTAATTACGACAACACTTGATAGCACATTGCAACGAGCGCTGGCACAGCGGGTGCGCGATTACGGTCGTCGTTTGCCTGAGGGGAGTTCGGCTGCTGTTTTACTGGTTGATAATCGTACGGCTCAGGTATTGGCCTATGTTGGCAGTGCTGACTTTGCTGACCCTTCGCGAGCGGGCCATGTCGACATGGTGCAGGCGGTGCGCTCCCCTGGTTCAACCCTGAAGCCTTTTTTGTACGGTATGGCGCTGGATGCAGGTTTGATCCACAGTGAATCGCTGCTGAGTGATACACCGCGTTATGGTCAAACGTATCAGCCAGGTAATTTCAGCCGTGGGTTCAGTGGCCCTGTTTCTGCGGCGCAAGCGCTGCGTCGTTCACTTAATATTCCGGCCGTGAATCTACTGGCCCGGTTAGGGCCATATCTGTTCAATGCCAGGCTGGCGAATGCTGGCGTTAAACTACGGATTCCTGATGGGCGTGCGAGCGAAGCGCTGGTACTGGGTGGCGCGGGGACTTCACTGGAGCAGTTGGTGACAGGTTACCAGGCGCTGGCCGGTAGTGGAGCGACAAAGCCTCTACGCTATCGCTTAAATGAACCGACCACAACTCAGCCGCGTTATTTATTATCACCTGGTGCAGCGGTGATTGTGCACCGTATGTTGCAGTTACCTGTCGGGCGTAGTAGTCGTCTCAGCCGTTTACAGCCTGCGGCGATGGTGTGGAAAACAGGTACCAGTTATGGCTATCGTGATAGCTGGGCGCTGGGGGTGAGTGAACAGTATACAATGGGGGTCTGGATTGGTCGGCCTGATGGCACGCCGCTACCAGGTTTTTATGGTCGCAATACAGCGGTGCCTTTACTGCAACAGCTGATCGCCCGCTTGCCTGACCAGACGGTTCCGGCAATGCCGGATACGGTCAGCCCGGCAATGATCTGCTGGCCGCAGGGCACACGGCAACAGACAGGCCTGCCCTGTCCACAAGCCAGACGGGCATTGCTGTTGAATCAGACTGCGCCGCCTACCCTGAGCGATGGCGATTATGGGCTCTGGCGACGCTGGTGGCGAGATGCCAGCGGCAAGCGTGTGGTGCCAGGCTGTATTGGCGGTGATATTCAGCCTATGCAGACACCGCGCTGGCCGTTGGCAGTACAGCCCTGGTTGACGCCAGTGCAACAACAAGCAGTTGCCCTGCCCGCCTGGAATGAACAATGTGTCCCTTCGTTACGTCCGGTGCTACTACAACCGTTGCAGTTAACCGGGCTGGAGCCCGGCACTGTACTGCGCAGAGCGCCGGGTACTCGGGCCCTGCCAGTATTACAGTTAAGTACATTGGGTGGGCAAGGGCTACGTCACTGGTATCTGGATGGGCAGCGGATTGCGGCAAACCGGGCAGGTGAAATACTGCTATGGCCGCTGAAAAGGGGAGGTGAACGCCAGTTGCTGGTGATTGATCAACAGGGGCAGCTGGTAAGGCGTCGTTTTCGGGTGACGGGAGAGGGCCTGTAAGCAGGCCCGCCTCGATAAGCGCTTTGGTAACAGAAGGACTGAGCCTCTGCTATTCGTTAATCTCGGTTATCGGTTATTTATTAGTTGCTGCGCTTGCGGCGTTTACCGGCACTGATCTGGCTGTTGCCGCCCTTGACTTGTGTTCTGGTAGCCTTGTTGCGTTTCTGTGGCCCGCGTGAGGAAGCAACACGCTTACGCAGACCGTCGCGGCTGCCCACCTCATAGCCTGGACGGTTAATGCGGCGAATGCGATAGCCGATCAGATGTTCAATGGCATCCAGAGCACGCTCTTCTTCGCGGCTGACGAAAGAGATCGCTTTACCTTTCTGTCCCGCCCGGCCTGTGCGACCAATGCGATGTACATAATCTTCCGGTAACCAGGGCAGATTGTAGTTAACGACGTGTTCCAGCCCCTGAATATCAAGCCCGCGTGCGGCCACCTCGGTTGCAACCAGCACCTGTAGCTTGCCAGATTTGAAGTCAGCAATTGCGCGTCGGCGCGCACCCTGAGCTTTGTCGCCATGGCAAACTGCACCTTTAATGCCGTCTATTTTCAGGTCCATCAGCAGTTCGTCAGCCTGTTTTTTAGTGCTGGTGAACACCAGCACCTGAAACCAGCTATTTTCTTCCAGCAGTTCAGCAAACAGGTCTGGTTTACGGCGTTCCTCTACGGGATAAACCACGTGCTCTACAGTATCTGCCGTAGCATTCTGTTTTGCCATGCGGATGGTTTCCGGGCGGTTCAGGATCTTCTGTGCCAGCTCATTAACTGCGGGAGAGCTGGTGGCAGAGAATAGCAATGTCTGACGTTCTTCTGACGTGCCTTGCATCAGGCTCATCACGTCGCTGATAAAGCCCATATCCAGCATACGGTCTGCTTCGTCCAGGACGATAAATTCGACATTATGCAGGTCAATGTTGCACTGGCTGACATGCTCAAGCAGGCGTCCTGGTGTTGCAATTAACAGGTCAACACCTTTACTGATCCTGTTCTGCTGACTTTGTAGCGTGCTACCGCCGGAGATTGCCAGTACGCTGAGTTTCAGAAGCTGTGTATAGCTGCTGATGGTTTCAGCCAGCTGATCGGCAAGTTCACGGGTTGGGGTCAGAATCAAGGCGCGGGTACTGCCTGGCTGTGTAGGTTCTGGGCGGTCCAGCATTTGCTGAATAATGGGCAGTGCGAACGCCGCAGTTTTACCGGTGCCCGTCTGCGCGTTGGCCAGCAGATCACGGCCACGCCGTGCAGGCACAATGGCTTTCTGCTGGATTGGAGTCATTTCACGGTAGCCACAGGCGTCCAGTGCGCGTAACAGATCAGGGGCCAGATCAAGGGATGAAAACTTCATGTGCAAAGGTGCCTCGTGGTTCAGTGGGCCTGAAAAATCAGCCGCGCATTATACGCAAAAGCACAGCGTAAGGGGAAATGAGTTACTGATCTGCTGTTTTTATAGCTGCTGTTTTATGGTTTGACAGGTGTCAGGTTTCCGGGGAAAACAGGTATCAGAAAAGTTGCATTACGATATTTGAATGATAACTTGTGCAATCTGATAACAGAACCTCGCGATATAGTGTGGATATAGCTGTGCAAAAACGGCTGGGCAAGGGGGGGAAGAGTGAGGTTTCTGATCTATCTGCTGAAGCCGGTGTTAGCCGTGCCAGTATTAACATAAGAGATCAGGGTTGCTCTTTACTAACCGAACAACTTTAACAAGAGCTGCCTCTGAAAAGCGCTGCTCTGTCCGCCTGAAAACGGCGCTGTATAGCATACCGAGGCTTCTGCACAATAAATAGAACACGCATACCAGGGAGAAATGATGTCTGTCGATACTATCTTTAAAGTGGCGCTGCACCCATTTGTGAATGAGTCCATTGCCAGCCTTGAGTCCATGACTTCGCTGAAGGGGCACGCCGGTGAGCCCTTCATGGACGAGGTTGACCAGTTCCGCTTCAAAGGTTACGCCGTTTGTTCTGACATGCGTGGCAGTCTGGATGGGGTGGTGTTAATGCATCACTATTCGGAAACAGCACTGGCACTCGGTAACGAGGTGTGCAACCACATGCTGGGTGAAAACTATGACTATGCTGAGGTGAATGAAGAGTTGAGCCGTGCGCTATCAGAGTGGGGTAACACGATTGTTGGTCGTGCGACTGACTTTCTGAATCGCCATAACCTGGGCTTTGAGTTTTCTGCGCCTTACTGTGCGATGACGCTGGACGATATGGACCGTTACCTGGCAGGGGTAAAACAGATTATTACTGTGCCTATCTTTATTGATGGTGTTGGGCGTTACTACTTCAATTTGCTGATTCGTAACGTCAACTTCAAAGGCATGAACAAAGATGGTTCAGCGAAAGTTGAACGTTCGCCAAAACGCCAGGCGTCTGGCCCGATTGCTAATAGAGGCGCAACACCGCTGCCTTATGAAAGTACTATTCTGTTGGTAGATGACAGCTCGCTGGTGCGGCGTGCCATTGGTCGTTTCCTGAATGAACTGGGCTATGGCACCATCATTGAAGCGACAGACGGCACTGAAGCGGTTGAAATTGTGCGTGAACATGCCATCGATTTTGCTTTTATGGATGTAGTGATGGATCAGATGAACGGTGATGAAGCGCTGAGACACATTCGCCAGATGCGTCCGGACTTGCCTGTGGTTATGTTGTCATCGGTGACAGATAAAGCGATGGTCGATGGTTGTCAGGAGATAGGTATTTCCGGGTTCATCTTCAAACCGCTGAACCGCGATAATGGCCCGGATATCTTGCTTGAGCAGCTGAAAATCTGACATTCAACCCGAAAGAAAGGGGCTTTTCAGGTAAAAGGGCTCTGGCTTTTCAGGTAGCGGCTAATACCTGAGAAGCCTCGCCTGGCAGAGCGGAGAGCTGTCACTTGGCAAATCTGTTGTCTGCGAGGTTTGTTTTACAGAACCTGTTCTTTACAAAACCTGTTCTTTACAAAACCAGAGTCTTTAGAAACCTGAGTCTTTAAAAAACCAGAGAGAGCCTCGTTTACCACCCATCACCCGATGGCGTTGGTTTGCGGGGCTTTTTTTTATCTTTATCCTTGCGCTTGAATAGCCCCAGTAATTTTTTCTTTGGGTCCTGTTCCTCAGACGGCAGGGCATTTTCGAAGCGTTCTTTCAGGGCATTTGAGCGCGCCTCTTTACGCTTATGTTCAGCCTGCTTTCTGCGACTGTTCAGATCAATAACGTTACTCATGACCTCTCCTGTAGAACATTTCCAGTAGATTTGCAGCATAACCCGTTGGTCTGTTTCTCGCCAGGGGTTGTTATATTGTGTTGTATGAGAGCAATAACCGCCTGCTATTTAAACAGAGCTGGCAGCCAGAGGGATAATTGTGGCACAAAGGCGATCAGAATTACCGCCAGTGTTGAAACCAGCGCAAAGGGGAGTGCGCGCAGCGTAACAGATTCTAACGAAGTACCTGATATACCCGACGCAACAAACAGATTTTCTCCCAGTGGTGGGGTAGAGAAGCCAATGGATAAGCTGCACACCATAACAATGCCAAAATGAATAGGATCAATTCCCAGACTGTAGGTTATAGGCAGTAACACTGGTGTCAGAATCATAATGGCAGCCAGCGTTTCCATAAACATACCCACAAACAGCAGGAAAGCGATAATCAGCAACCAGATCAGATAAACATTATCGGTCAATGATGTGATGGACTGGGCAATGGTTGCAGGGATCTGGTTCTCAACTAGCAGGCGGCCAAACAGAGTCGCGGTGAACAGGATTAGCAGAACACGACCAGATAACCAGGTTGTAGTCTCCAATGCCTGTATAATCGCTGGCCATTTAAGATCCCGGTGAATAAATAAGCCTACAACCAGCGTGTAGAAAATAGCCACGATGGCGGATTCTGTCGGGGTGAAAAAGCCGGAATAGATACCGCCCAGAATGACCAGCGGTGCCAGAATAGACCATACGCCTTGGCGGGCTGCCAGTTTGATCTGCTGGGTAGACCAGCCCTCTGTGGTGCCATGATAGCCAGCTTTACGACATTGCAGATAATTCAGAGCCATCAGTGCGCTTGCTAACACCATACCCGGTATAAAACCGGCCAGAAACAGCACAGAGATAGAAACGCTTTGAAAATTGCCATGGGTGGCAATCGCTTCCGCTGGCACACGGATACCCAGCGCAGAAATACCGAAAATCACCATTGGAATGGATGGTGGGATAACAATGCCCAGACCACCCGATGATGCGGTTAGTGCTGCTGCATAACTGCGGTCGTAACCATGCCGTGCCATTGCAGGAATCATCAGCATACCGACAGCCGCTGTGGTCGCTGGCCCGGAACCGGAAATGGCCCCAAAGAACATGCAGGCCAGTATTGCTGAGGCAGATATGCCTCCGGTGACTGGCCCGGCAAAGCTTTCTGCTAGCTGCACGAGTCTTTTGGATATGCCCGCTGCTTCCATCAGTGCGCCAGCAAGAATAAATGCGGGTAGCGCCATTAAGGGAAAGGATTCGACAGAGGTAAATGCGATCTGTACCAGTTTTAGCGGATTTTCATCCAGGTACAGGAAAGATGCCAGTGCAGCTACGCCCAGTGAAATACTGACAGGGACACCAATCACCAGTAACAACAGAAAAGAGCCGAACAGGATCAGTACAATTGAAGATTCATCCATCGGTGCAATTTCACTCTGTGCGATTATCAGCGTTTACAGTCGAACCCTGAGTAGTCTGTTGAGGGCGGAGATAGCGGTAGTAGTTTACCTGCAGGATTCTTATCGTCATCAGGCTGAAAGCCAGAGGTAGAATCATATAGATATACTTCATTGGTATGCCCAGTGTCTGGGACTTCCAGAACAGGTTCATACGGTTGAAGACAAAATCGTACGACAGGTACACAAAGTAGCAGTTGAAGACGACCCAGATTAGATCAGCTAGCAGCTTCAGGCCTGTTGTCAGTTTTTCTGGCAGCCAGCGGTAGTGAAAGGTAACCCGGTTATGCGCTTCCCGTCGGGTAGCATAGCTGGCACCCAGAAATACAAACCAGACAAACATATAGATAGACAGTTCTTCACTCCATGAAAAAGAGTGCTCGAATAGCTGGCGAGCCAGTATCTGCATAAACAGCAGGCAGACAAAGCCTGCCAGCAACAGACGACAGAGATAATTTTCCAGCTTGTCAAAAAAGCGCAACAGCAGGCGCCCCATCGTCTATCTCCATTGTTTGTTGGTGGATTGCAGGTTAGTGAATTGTGGGTTGGTGTATTTCTGGTCGTGCTTTCTGTGCTCAGGTGCGTTGCAGGATTAGCGTAGCTGCTCAATCTGGCGCCGTACATCGTCCAGTTTAGTGGTCAGTACTTTTTCCAGGTGTTCCAGACTGGTACGCAAATGCTCTTTGGCATCTCCTGGTTCAATATCATGGCTGGCCTGTAGCTGTTTCAGTTCATCAATAGCCGCTTGCAGCATTGGACTGATCTGGTCACTGTTGCTGCCTTCCAGGTCGCGCACAAAAGAGAACTTTTTACTACGTGAGCGCATGGAGTTACCCGGGCGGTTATAGTAAATCTTCAGCACATCGGTATCGCCTTCCTGGCGCAGAGTGTAACGGACGACAGATTCCAGGGAGGTTACGCCCATCTGGGTCAGGGTTGGGAAATCAGACATGATCAGGTACTTGACTCTATTTGCTTATGTTAATGGTTACTGAGACTGGTCTGGCTCTTATTTATCAGGAAGAGACAAGTCATCAGGTGTGATTTTATCAGGGCTACATTGTATTGGGGCAGCATTGTATCAGGACAAAATTGTATCAGGACAAAATTGTATCTTGCGATGATCTCACAGCTTTAATGTGGTTAAAGGTTTTTGATACCGCTCACATTGACTACTTTCTGGTACCATCGGGCTTTTCTTGAAGCCCTGTTCTGGGTGGGTGTTTTCAGATGTATTGCAGACACTTCAGATGTCTATGTTGTTATTAGGTATTGTTATAGGTATCCAGGAGAGGCAGTGTTTACAGAGGCTCCGTCTGGTTCATGGAAAACCGATAATGAAAACAGGTAGTGACAGAATGATAGAGAGTTTAAAAGCTGAGCATACAGGTTGGGTTGCTCTATTCAGGCGGTCGTTTCTGTCTCTATGTTTGCCATTGAGCACAAAACAATTATATAGCCTGATGCTGTTCGTCATGTTGGCTCAGGCAGCGTCGGTGAAGGCTGAGCTTGCTGATTATGAGGATTCGCTGGCAATTCATACACCAAGAGTGGTATTTGACAAGCGTACAACGTGGCGTTCTGTCCATGTGCGTAATATCACAGAGCAGCCTGCCTGGTATGAGGTGTATATCGAACCTGCTCGCCACATTACGGCTGATGGTAGTAATGTGATGGCAGATGTGCCAGCCAGCCTGCTGGAACAGCTGGTCGAAACGTCAGCCAGCACTGTGCGACTGGGGGGCGATGAAGAGCTGATTATTGAGTTGCGGGCAGCTCGGCCAGAAGGGTTGCCAGAAGGAGAATACCATACCCGGCTGGTTTTTCGGCAGTTACCCCCCCCCGGAAGTGTTGAGGAAGCCGAACAGAAAGAGGCGCAGCGATTGGTTGCATTGGAGAAAAAAGGTTCGTTGCCGCCCCGTGACGGGGTAAAAATTCGTATCAAGCCAACGGAGTACAGTATTCCTGTACAGGTACGAGTGGGGGCAATGCAGGCTGATGCCCGGCTGAGTTCACCCGAACTGTTTATGGATGGTGATAGCCTCTGGCTGGCGTTGTTGATGGAACGTGATGGTCAGCGTTCATTGTTTGGTGACTTCAAAGTATTGGGGCTTGCTGCCCATTTACCCCGGCCTGATGTATTGATGATACGTAAATATATTGCGTTGGACCTGCCTGAAACAGAGCGGGAAGTACAGTTGCGTTTACCAGACTCCATTGACCTGAACCGTTACGATGCGCTTAAAGTCGAGTTTCGCGAGCGGGAACGCTTTGGCGGTGATAGTGGCGCGATTTTGCGTATTGATCTGATTAACTGATAAAAACTGGAGCGATTCATGACCAGGCTGTGTCGTGCTATACCGAATGTACTCACCATTGCAGGTTCCGACAGTGGCGGTGGTGCGGGTATTCAGGCAGATATAAAAGCAATCTCGGCAACAGGCAGCTATGCGTGTTCTGTAATTACGGCATTGACCGCACAAAATACCTGCGGCGTACAAGGGATTCACCCGGTTCCTGGCGACTTTATTCAGCAGCAGGCTGATGTACTGTTTAATGATATTGCAATTGATGCGGTCAAAATTGGTATGTTGGGAGATGCCACTACCATTGCCACTGTGGCGCAACTGTTGCGGCAATATCACCCTGCCAATATTGTGCTGGACCCGGTGATGGTTGCGACCAGTGGTGACCCGCTGTTGGCAGCTGATGCGTCTACCGCACTGATCGATCAGTTGCTGCCGCTGGCAGATGTTGTCACGCCTAATCTGCCGGAAGCTTTAGCATTGTTGGGGTTGCCTCAAACACAGTTGCCGAAATCAGAAGACGACATCGCGATATTGGGACAGCAACTGTTGGAGCTTGGATGTAAGTCGGTATTGATTAAAGGTGGACATCAATCCGGAGAGCAAAGCTGTGATTATTGGTATGGTGAAGCAGAGCAGGCTGGTTTCTGTATGCCGCGCCATGACACTGCAAACACCCATGGCACCGGTTGTACTTTATCTTCGGCGATTGCTTCGTTTATGGCGCAGGGGTATTCGATAACGCAGGCAATAGGACAGGCCAAGCAGTACATTAGTGCAGCGATTGCTACTGCTGATCAACTGGATGTGGGGAAAGGGCATGGCCCTGTCGATCATTTCTACCACTTACGGGCATCACAGGTATAGCAAGATACTTTGCGTGCTAATTTACGTATGGCCAGTGCCTGGCTGAAGCTCGCTCTATGATGCTGCTTGATACAGTCCTGCGGCATTGACGCCTTCAGCTTTACCGTAATCGTGTGATGATGTTCATACGGCAGTAACGTTGGGTCAGAGCGACGCCTTTAATACTGGTAGGGTTATGCGCTCCTGTGCTGTGGTATTGATAAAACTACATAAATCAGGGACTCCAGCCGATACGGGGTTTGCCTTATAGTCTATCAGGCGTAGCTACAGGTACACACGGGCTGTAAGTATATAAAAGTATAAGCGTACACAAGTTATAGACTCATACAAGCTATAGGTTCATACGAGCCATAGATGCACAAATAGCCAGCACGTATGAATGATGAAGGTATACGATGATCAGAGTACACGGCATGGAGTAGCAGCATGACAGAGCACCCTTCTGATATACCCCATAGCTATTTCGATCTGGAAAGTGTCGATAGTCAGGAACGATATGACCTGTGGCGAGACAGTATTGCCTGTCTGTTTTCAGTAGAAGCGGATGCTGACACACGGGTGCAGAGCTTTAAGGCAGAAGTTGAAGCCTGGCAGCCTGGTGCTTTGATGCTGGCCCGTACGACCACGCAACAGCAACAGTGGCGACGAAGCACAGAGGAGATAGCGCGTGATGGGCTGGATCATTACATGATTCAGCTTTTTATGGCCGGTTCTACCGTGGTTGATGCAGAACGGCAGGTTAAAGATGATCAGTTGCTTATCTTTGATCTGTCCCGTGAGTCACACACATACACCAGTGTATTTACCAACCTTTCACTGATTATTCCGCGTGTCATGCTGGAGCCGTTACTTGACTGGCCTGATCATCAGCATTTGCGCACGTTATCGGTCACAGAGCCACTGGTCGCTGTACTTCGCGACCACATGCAGTCTTTGCATGGGCAGATCAGCGGTCTGAGCCTGACCGCAGCTGAGCGATTGACCCCTGCAACGCTTAATCTGGTTGCGGCCTGCCTTAATGGTTCAGTGCAAGACCTTCCACTATCGAATGAGCTGGAATCTGTAACCGATATGCGCCGTATTCGGCATTACATTGCGGCGAATCTGGCAAGTCAGGAGTTGAGTCCGACAACGATTTGCAGCGATCTGGGCCTGTCACGTTCGCGGCTGTATCGTATGTTTGAACCTCAGGGTGGGGTTGCAGGTTATATACGGGAGTGTCGTTTAAAGGCTGCATTTCAATCACTATCACGGCCGGAGCTTGCTTCGCGTAAATTATACGAAGTGGCTCAGGCCTGCGGTTTTCGTAGCAATGCAGATTTCAGCCGTAGTTTTCGGCGTCGTTATGGTCTGTCGCCTCGAGAAATGCGCAATATTGAGCGGCATCCACAAGAAAATACCGATAGAAATGGTATGGATCGGCGCTATGAACAGTGGTTGTTGCAACTGAGTGGTTAAGCTGGATTTCGGTGTGACCGTGGCTTTGTTATAACGGTGTTGTCAGTTACACCGTTTATGTTGGTAGTAGAGAATATGGATAAATATAGAGCCGGTTAAAGCTGTGGGTCTAAGCTTCTGGTCGGAATGTCGGATTGAAATTTTTTTATGAATCATATAAAAACACTCGCTGTTTAGTTATCTGGCACAAGCGCACCATAATATGAGGTATAAAATGTCAGATAACAGCCTGTCTCTTAATACTTTCTGCCAGAGTCCATGAACTTAAATCTGCACTCCACAACTGATGGCGCTTCAGAACGTTATCTGACTTCTATGATTGTGCTGATACCACTGGGTAGTGTGCTGTTGGTGGCATTACTGGTCAGTTATATCTTTATCCGTCATCAGCAGGCATTTTTGCAACTGGAAGAGCAGGTTGTTGCAAGTACTATACTTGATCAGAGTCGGGCTGATATTCAGCGTGAGGTTAATCGAATGATCGGCCACCTGAGTATTACTCACCGTGAAGCGGATCAGCGGTTGCGGGCAGGGCTTGAGCAACATGCTTTGTCACGACGTGACGCATTGCTTAAACTTTATAAGGACTGGCAGGCGCAGTTATCTGTTGCGGAGCGGGTACGCTTGCTGGCTAGCTCGGTTGCCAGTCCCACATCTGGCAAGCTGAATAATCGAACCATACTCTACCAACTGATGGAAGATGGTGATCAGCTTGTGCCCTTGAATAGTGGTTCATTAACTCCCGGGCTGTCATTAAATAAATTGAACCGCCAGTTGGGCGATGCTGATAGCGGCTTTGTACTGGCGCCGGAATTTCTGTCGACCGCTGATGGTAGTGATAGTGATGCGCTGCTCTATGTGGCGCCGCTTGAAGAGACAGGCCTGGTACTTGTTGAACTGGCCTCACTGGCTCGCCATGAAGCAGAATTAAAACAGCAACTGTTATCCCGTATTAAGGATTATCGTTATGGGGATGACGGTTACCTGTTTGTTTATTCGGCTGCGGGTACCTACATTATGAACCCTTTCATGCCGCAACTGGCGGGACGTACCATCAACAGTATTGATGATGCTGAGGGAAATCCCATCTGGGAGGAGTTTCAGCAAGCGGCCAGATTGCCTGGTGGGAGTTTTGTTAACTACCGTTGGCAGCGTCCAGGTAATACCGAAATTGAAGATAAGATTACCTTTGCACGCCCTTACCCGCGCTGGGGCTGGGTAATTGCATCGGGTATCTATGTTGAAGATGCTATTGCTGCTGCACAAGGGGAGCAACGAGCATTAAGTGAACGTGTTGATAGCACCATTCGCCGTACTATTGTAGTAGTAGGTGTGGTGTTAGCGCTGACGTTTGTTATTACTTTGTTGGTGGCTCGGCATATTTCCGACCTTCTTGAGCGTTATCAACAACAGTTGCGTGCCAAGAACGATGAGCTGAATGCCTGGAATGAGCGACTGGAGTTAGGTATTGCTGAGCGTACACGAGAGCTTGAGCAGAAGAATGTGGAACTGGATCGTTTATCCAGTACTGACCCATTAACCGGTTTGAGTAACCGTCTGCGACTGGATGAATTTTTTGAACGGGTGATCAGTTCAGCGCGTCGCTATCGACGTCCTTTTTCCGTTGTCCTGATGGACCTTGATCGTTTCAAGCGAATCAACGACACTTGGGGCCATCCGGTAGGCGATGATGTGCTGGTTAAGGTTGGGCAGTTGCTGTTGCGTAATGTACGAGATGCCGACATTGTCGGTCGCTGGGGCGGGGAGGAGTTTCTATTGATTCTGCCAGAAACCAGTCGCGACAACGCCCTTATTGTGGCAGAAAGCCTGCGTCAGCATATTGTGGCACTGGATGTTGAGCCTGTTGAGCAGGTGACGAGCAGTTTTGGTGTTACCGGTTTCTGTGAAGGTGACACCATTGAACGCATGATGACACGGGCAGATAAGGCGCTCTATGAAGCTAAAGCGGAAGGGCGCAACAGAGTTGAAGTGATGTAATGACGAAAAGCCTGCTGATGCAGGCTTTTTCTTTTATTCTCGTCGTTTTCTTTACGTCTTCAGATTTTGGCTTCATGCTGCTCTGTTGGGGGCTGCTGATTCAGAGGGGCTGTTGTTGGTGCTGTTGTCGCACCTGGCTGGGTGATGCGCCGAAATAATCTTTAAAGCAGTGGCTGAAGTGGGTAGAGCTGAGAAAACCACAGGCTGCGGCGATTGTGGCGATGGAATCACTACTTTGCAGTAGTAGTCGGCGTGCATGGGTAATACGCAGTTCCAGATAGTAGCGTGATGGCGTAGCCTCCAGATGCGCCTGAAACAGCCGTTCAATGCGTCGTCGTGAAATTCCCGCGCAGCTGGCCAGCTCGTCGATGGTCAGTGGTTCTTCAATGTTGTTTCGCATTAACTGTAAAAGTTCGCGCAGTAATTCAGGTAAGGCAGGATCATCCTGCTGGCTGGTGGGGTGTGTGAGTGGGTGGTTGTGCTGATGGTTGCGGTCGCAGCTGAGTATCTCCCTTATTGCTCGTACGATTTCAGGGCCGCGTAGTTGCTCAATCAATGCCAGCATCATCTCCAGGGCGCTGTTTGGTCCAGCGCTGGTCAGTCTGTCCGGTTCTATAACCATTGCTTTATCAGATAGCTGCACATGAGGAAACTGTTCTCCCAGTAAGGCGTGGTTGTCGGGATGTAACGCGCATTGCCGGTCATTCAGAAGCCCTGCGTGAGCTAAAGGTATAGCACCATTCCAGAGCCCTCCTAAAGTACGTTGCTGGCGGGCTGCATTGTGCAGGCATTGAGTTAGTTTAGGAAACTCTCCTAATGCACAGCGAAAGCCGCCACAGATAATCAGAATGTCCAGAGCGCTGTGCCCTTCAAAGCAGACCCGATCCAGAGTGCTATTACTGGTGATGTCAATTCCAAGGTCACTACGAATGGCTGTGCTGCCAAGGCCATAACTGCTGACACTGAAAAGTGGCGTTGTGCTGACCAGGTTTGCAGTAACCAGCGCATCAACGGCGGCTGTAAATGCCATCAATGAGAAATGTTCCAGTAAGACAAAACCTACCCGTACTGTGCGTTCGCCATTCTGTGCAGCAGGAAGGAACGGGCTGTTGGTATCGCGTAATCGGCCACTGAATTGTCTTCGTTCCTGGGGCGTCACAGCATCAGGTGTTGCAGACATGCCTTGTGGTGTTGATGCTTTATGTTGTGCTGACATATCCAGTCTCTTTGTTATCAGATATTGTTATTTTAAGGGGTGGTAGTACTCAGATTTCACCATACCTTCAATTTGCACGACGCCTTTGGTTTTCACTATAACTTCAGTTTTATCACGCCATCAGTTTTATCGTTAGCGGTATTTTGTATTGGCTGGCGCGCAAAAGCGGAACAGCCTGTGATGCCCGCACGGCGCTCTTTTTGATAATAAGGATAGTGACAGGTGTCCGCATAAACAGAAGCGACGCTTTTGTCGCATCTGTTACATGTGCCGCATCGGTCAAGTATCAGCGTTTGAACATGAATCGCTATGATGAAAATGACAGAGCTGGAGAGGAGAGGTGAGATGTTGTCGCAGCGACTGCTATATGGTCTGGTAGACAATGGGCTCAGAGTGAGAAAAGTATCAGACAGGTTACATAAACATCGTAATCTGTCTGATGGAGGGGGAGTAATCAGTAGCGGAAGCGTTGAATCAGTTCCTGTAGATGCAGGCCCGTCTGTTCCAGATGATGGCCAGAGTCTGCGCTGCGCACTGACTGGTTACGGGTTTCATCGGCCAGACCTGAAATTGCTTGCAGACTACGGTTGATTGTTTCGATTGTTTGCGTTTGTTGCTCTGTTGCTGCGGCAATCTGTGTATTCAGTGTTGAAATGTCGTGGATTGACAGCGTTGCTTGTTGCAGTGCCTGGCTTGCCTGGTTGCTTTCTGCAACTGAGGTTTCACCGCTGCGCTGGATTGTCTGCATAACAGTGACGGCATCCTGAGTTCCCTGTTGCAGACGTTCGATCATCTGCTGGATTTCCTGGGTGCTGTTCTGTGTGCGGCTGGCCAGTGTGCGAACTTCATCAGCAACCACGGCAAAGCCGCGTCCCTGCTCTCCGGCACGTGCTGCTTCAATCGCCGCGTTCAATGCCAACAGATTGGTCTGCTCTGCAATCTCACGGATAACATCAAGTACCGAGCAGATATCGTTTACTTCATCTGTCAGTGTTTGCATCACATTAGCGCCGTTTTCTACCTCATTAGAAAGGCCATCAATGACCCGGGTAGCCTTCTGTAGTGTTTGCTGGCCACGCTCCGCTTCATTCGCCCCCTGTTGTGCAGAGTCTGCCCCGGCAGCGGCATTACGTGCTACTTCCTGTGCGGCTGCCAGCATCTGTTCCATGGCGGTTGCCACCGAAGTCGTTTCGTTGTGCTGCTGGTCTGCGTTGTCGCGGGTAGCACGGGCGTTCTGGCCAACATCCCTTACCACATGCTGAAGATCATGTGCTGTGGTTGCCAGGTCTTGCACCATATCCTGTACAGAACGGACAAAGTTATTAAAGCTGGTGGCCAGTTCGGCCAGCTCGTCTTCACCGGTTGTATCCAGGCGCTGAGTCAGATCACCATCACCAGAGGCTATATCCTGCAACGCATCACGGGTGCGACGTAGTGGCTTGATAATGGTATTGGCAACCATCGTACTGAGAACAATCAGCACGATGATGCAGATAATTGAGATCAGGGAAATATCAATCAGACTTTCAGTGATATTGTCCTGGATTTGCTGTTCAACAACGCTAATCTCATTATCTATATCATCAATATAGAAACCGGTGCCCAGAATGATGTTCCATTGGGGAATTGAAATGGCGTAGCCCATTTTCTCAGCGATGACGCGGGTGTCTGGTCGTTCCCACCAGAAAGTAGTAAAGCCGTCACCGCTGCGCACACTGTCCAGCAGGTCGCGGACTATCGGCTTACCCTTCTTGTCTTTTACCCCTGACATATTAGTACCCACCAGAGATGGCTTGATCGGGTGCATCAGGTTTACCCCTTGCGGGTCGTAGACGTAGAAGTAACCTGTACTGCCATAACGCAGCTGTTCCCAGATTTTGAGTGCTTCTGGAAGGACGGTTGCTGCTGGTTGCTGGCGAAGGTGCTGTACCGCACTCATAGCCATATCAGTGTACTGTTTAAGCTCTGCTTTTTTGGCTTGCAGCATGGTGATGCGGGTCTGTTCGACCTCGTGCTCACCTTGCGTACGGATGTTATTAATTGCGGTAAGGCTAAGAATTGTCGAAACCAGTAGTACGGGCAGAATAGCCAATACCATAATCCGGGTTCGGATAGAGAACTGTTGAAGACCCATGTGTCATCCTGTGCGTTTTTCCTTGGGGTGTGAGAAACACGAACTCGAACATCTGGTTCGGCATGGAGCCCTTTGAGCATCTATAGAAGCCAGGCTTCGGGTTGAAATTTGCAGGTGCTGAAAATCCAGGGAAATGGATCAACGACACAGGCAAAGCTTCATAGTCAGAGGCTCTGATGGACAGTGTTTCATCAGAAGCGGCAGGTATGTTGTTATTGTTGTGGGGCTGCGCAGCTTATTGATCGACCGACAAGACTCAGGGCATCTGCTGATGACAGACATACCACAAACTTGTGTAAGGGTTTTTCCTATTTTTTGTCACTGGCCGAAAGCGCGGCATGCTACCACCTTTCGTACTATGTAGCGACTACTTTATAAGCAGGTGTTGATGTTTTTTATTATCTTTAATGACTGATCAAAATTGACGAGCATCAATTGAAGGCGATAAAAATGATCAAGAATTGATGTAAAAATATTGATGTGAAAGTAATCACAAGGTGTACGGAGGGGAGAAGTCAAGTGTAGTCTGTCGCATCCTGGGAGTTTACTGTCGGCGCTGGACAATCATCTGCATATAGTCTGATTAATATGAAGAGGCTTCACGGCGTCACCGCTGTTAAGGCTCTGACAAAGGCTCCGGTTCATTTCTGTGGTCGGTACTTGCCAGGTCAGCAATAGCGGTTTTCCGTTACAGCGATGGGTAGTATGGAGTCGCCTCTCAATGCTACCTGTCCTCACCCAGGAATACCGTCTGTGCGGTTGTGTAACCCTTGATTTTGGGGGATCGCCATCCCCCCCTTTTTCTATTCCCTTGTCCTGTCGCTGTATTCTCCCTGCCGTTTTTTGATTCAGTCGTGTTGTGCTTACTTACCCGAACTCAAGGCTTACCCGAGCTCAAGGCTTATCTGAATTCAAGGCTCTGTGTCCTGGGAAAACCGTTCCCAGGCTAACCTTTCGATAAGACAATAGAAGGTAAATACTTTGATCTCTAAGGAGATCAGGCGTATGGTAGTCGACCTTTGTCGAATGCTGACCTGTATTGTTGACTTTCTTTTTTTATTCATACCGTCAAAGGTAGATGTCTCTGGCAGCAATGCAGAGGTCGTCAGGAGGCAAATCAGTCTCGGGTCAGCTCGTAGTATGGATGGGGTCAGCCCGTAGATGGCGGGCAGGGCACTCCAAAAATAACAACAGGTCCCGAGGAATCGCTGTATGAATGATCATACCCGTGTATCGAATGCGTACGATACCGATTACCAGGTGGGGCAGGACAATGTGAAGATCATGGGCATGGATGTACACAATCCTGTCTTTGGTATCAGTGCAGTCGTCATTGTTCTGTTTATTGTCGCAACCCTTCTTTTTCCTTCGGAGTCGAAGGAAATGCTGACCGGCGCACGTGGCTGGTCGATCAATAATTTTGACTGGCTGATTATGGCTGGTGGCAACATCTTCGTACTCTTCTGTATTGCCGTTATTTTTCTGCCTGTGGGTAAAATCCGCCTGGGCGGAGCAGATGCAAAACCTGAATTCAGTACCGGTTCCTGGCTGGCGATGCTATTTGCCGCTGGAATGGGCATTGGCCTGATGTTCTGGAGTGTAGCGGAACCTGTTGCCTACTATACCGACTGGTACGGAACGCCTCTGAATGCGGCTCCAAACACCCCTGAAGGGGCAGCGGCTGCGCTGGGCGCAACGATGTTTCACTGGGGGCTGCACCCATGGGCGATCTATGGTGTGGTTGGCCTGGCGCTCTGTTTCTTTACCTACAGTAAAGGGTTGCCGTTGACACTGCGTTCTGCGTTCTACCCGCTGTTTGGCGAGCGTGTTTGGGGGCCTGTTGGCCATGTCATAGATATTGTGGCAGTGATTGCCACGATGTTTGGTTTGGCAACCTCTCTGGGTCTGGGTGCGCAGCAAGCGTCTGGTGGTCTGAACTATCTGTTTGGTATTGAAAATGGTATTGCTACCCAGATTGCGGTAATCATCCTGGTAACCTGCATCGCGCTGTTTTCTGTGGTGCGTGGACTGGATGGTGGCGTCAAGTTACTCAGTAATATCAATATGATGATTGCACTGGCGTTGTTGCTGTTTGTGATTATAGCCGGGTCTGTGGTCGCGTTCTTCAGTAACTTGGCCGATGTTCTGGGCAGCTATGCGGCGAATATCCTGCCACTGAGTAACTGGGTAGGGCGTGAAGATGAAACCTGGTTCCATGGCTGGACGGTGTTCTACTGGGCATGGTGGGTATCCTGGGCGCCTTTCGTTGGTATGTTCATTGCGCGAGTTTCCAAAGGCCGTACTGTACGTGAGTTTATGACCGCTGTACTGGTGATTCCGACACTGCTATCTGCTGTGTGGATGGCAGCATTTGGTGGTACTGCGCTGGATCAGGCGCAGGCAGGCATTGGTGAACTGGCGAAAGGCGTGGGCGATGTATCGCTGTCCATGTATCAGATGCTGGCGAATCTGCCTCTGGCAGAACTGACCTCGGGTGTTGCGGTGATTCTGGTGCTGGTGTTCTTTATCACCTCATCTGATTCGGGTTCCCTGGTCATTGACAGTATTACCTCGGGTGGTAAAACCGATGCGCCGGTTGGACAGCGTGTATTCTGGGCGACTGTGCAGGGCCTGATTGCCGGTGTGCTGTTGTTCGGTGGCGGTGCCGATGCACTGTCTGCTTTGCAGGCGGGCGCTGTAGCGACAGGCCTGCCATTTACGGTCGTGCTGATTCTGATGTGTGTCAGCGTCTATAAAGGGTTGCGTTCAGAGCTACCCTGAGTGAATAAGATGGCATAACACAGCTAACCGGGGGCTTTGCTCCCGGTTTTTGTCGTTATGCTTCACTATCTACTCTGAAGCCGTTTTTTATTCTGAAGCCGTTTCTATATTAATGGCGAATGTATGGAGTGTTGAGTCATGATGATTGCTGATCTTGTTGACCAGGATGACCTGTGCCAGCGGCTCAGTTTGCTGGGTGCGCCGGTGGTTGCTGAGCAGGATGTAATGCAGATGTGTGAAACGACAGCTCGCTGGTTAGCCAGTGCTGATGCAGCAAGTTGCCAGGCTGTGCAGCAATTGCTGGATGAACTGATGGCGCAGCAGGGTCTGTTACATCCTGATGTGCTGACGGCATTGCAAGCGTTTCTGATTTCAGAACCGGTTGAAACCAGGTTATAAAGGGCGCTTGCAGTAACGGAAGCAGGGACTATGCTGGATTCACAACTGGTTACGACCATCCCGGTGCTGGTGGCCTTTGCACAGGGGTTATTGATTGGGCTGGAGCGCGGCTGGCGGCAGCGCCGTGAAAAAGACGGTGCCCGTATTGCCGGATTTCGCACGTATGGCCTGTTAGGGCTGATGGGAGGATTTACCGGCTTGCTGGCTGGCGATGAAGGTTTGCTGGTCGGGCTTGTATTGATCGCCATTACCCTGTTCCTTCTGATTGGCCATCTGATCGAGATGGCGCGAAATAACGATATAGGTATGACCAGCCTGGTGGCAGGCATTCTTACTTTCATTCTGGGAGCGGCGGCTTGTCGTGGTTATACCGGTGAGTCCGCTGCTGCTACAGTGCTAGTATTGTTTCTGCTTAACTACAAAGCGCCGGTGCATGCTGCTTTGAGGGCGCTTAAACCTCACGAATTACAGGCTACGTTGAAGCTGTTGCTGATCTCTGTGGTGATTTTGCCAGTCTTGCCCAACACCGGTATGGGGCCTTGGCAGGCGATTAATCCCTATCAGGTCTGGTGGATGGTTGTGCTTATCAGCGCTATTTCGTTCTGCGGCTACTTTGCTATGCGTATTGTGGGTCAGCAGAAAGGGGCGTTGCTAACCGGACTACTGGCCGGGCTGGCCTCCTCTACTGCATTGACACTCAGTTTTTCCCGATTGGCACGAGAAGAAACAGAGGGGCAGAATGTACTGGCAGCCAGTATTTTGGTGGCCTGTGGCACGATGTTTCCACGTATTCTTGTGGTTTCCACGGTATTGAACGAAGCATTGCTGACGATTATCGCTCCACCACTGCTGATTATGACGGCGGTTATTTATGGCAGCGCCGGGCTGTTGTTATGGCGCCACCGTGGCCAGATAAAGCAGCACCCACAGCCAGAACAGAAGCGTAAAACAGGCCTGAAAAACCCCCTTGATCTGACCACGGCCCTGCTTTTTGCATTCGTGCTGGTGGTTATTATGTTACTCAGTCTCTGGTTGAAAACACTACTGGGTGATTCAGGCGTGCTGATACTGTCCTTCCTTTCTGGTATCACAGATGTAGACCCGATTACCCTGACGTTATCACGTATGGCACCCGACGGCATTACGCTGACACTGGCAACTCTGGGTATTCTGCTAGCAGCCAGTGTAAATAGCCTGGTAAAGGGGGGGCTGGCATGCAGCATTGCTGGTATGCGTTTTGGCTTGCAGTTATTGCTACCGCTTGTCATGGCAGTAGTACTTGCGGCCCTGTGGGTATTATCTGGTGGCGGTGTGCTAAACGGTACAATGTAATTTTTGACCACCAATATAATGAATATTTAATAACCAGGCTTTGCTGATTGATGCCGATAATGCTGTAACACACATGAAAACCCGATGGGAGCACAGCGATGAAAGTGACCGGTAGCCAGCTAAACCTGAATGCCCAGCATCGGGCCAGTAGCCATCGGGAGCAGCATGAACGTCTGCAGACCGCGATTGTGGGGCAGGATGGTCGGCTGCGTACAACAGCATTGATTCAGCAGGACAGCATCAGTTTGTCTGCAGAAGCGGAAAACCTTGCCAGCCGCATTAATAAGGGCGACAGCGCCTTGCGTCAGCAGATGCAGGGTAGAGATATTGCGACAGATATTACGGGTGCAGAGATTGGAAGCCGTGTTGACACCATGGTTTCTGCACGTCTGCAAGCCAATGCGCAGAGTACAACAGCGGTTGCTTTTGGAACCGAAAAAGAACTGACACTATCGCCACAGGTAGAGATGATGAAGCAGATCATCGAAGCACTGTCTGGTGTCAAGATTGATCTTGGTATGGGACAACAACTGGAAGCAGGTGCTACCAGTTTTGAGCCCGCACAGCCTGGTCTGGAAGTTGGTGCCATGGGGATGCGTTATGAAGCCTGGAGTTACTATGAAGAAACTGAATCACTACAGTTTGGTGCCAGTGGCAGAGTTACCCTGGCGGATGGGCGGCAGCTTGATCTGAACTTTGCGATGAGTATGGAGCGTAATTTTGTCAGCCAGGACGCAGTAAGGATTGAAGTAGGGGTAAAAGTACAGGACCCACTGGTGATCAATTTCTCTGGCCAGCAAGCGTCACTGACCGAGCAGAAGTACAGCTTTGATCTTGATGCTGATGGTAACAAGGATCAGATCAGTTTTGTCTCACCAGGTAGTGGCATGCTGGCACTGGATCGCAATAATAACGGTAAAATTGATAACGGCCATGAGTTGTTTGGTGCGCGTACTGGCAATGGTTTTGCTGAACTGGCGCAGTACGATGAAGATGGTAATGGCTTTATTGATGAAGGTGACAGTGTTTATGGTCAGCTAAAGCTCTGGGTCAAAGGCCCGCAAGGGCAGGATCAGTACCACTCCTTGGCGGATAAAGATGTTGGCGCGATATACCTTGGTGCGATCAATACCCAGTTCTCATTTAAAGATAGCGAAAATACATTGCAGGGAGAGCTACGGCGTTCCAGTATTTATCTGGGAGACAGTGGTTCTGTGGGCAGTGTTCAGCAGATTGACCTGGTTGTCTGACCAGGTTGCGCGACAAGCCTCGTATATCTAGTGCGGGGAAAGATAGCGTGGGAGGTGTTAGCCTCCCTTAGTCGGGCCTGGTTTGTTGTTCAATGTATTGACGTATCACTGAAACAGAAGCGCCGCCCACATTCCCAGCGTAGTAGCTTGGACTCCATAAGGCGTTTTTTATATATGCCGGTTGTACAAGCTCTGGGTGTAATCGAAATGGGAAGTTGAGTTGCTTGAGTTTGGCGGTGAATCCGACCCTATCCATCTCCCACCAAAATATCTCTCCTGGGCTCATTAGTTTTGGAGGGAGAATTACGCGCTATCCGTTAAAAACTGCTAAAAATAGCGTTGTGCAGATAACCTCGATCTGCACTGTAACCCTTTTACTGCGCATGGACTGGCGGCATAATGTGAGCCAAACAGGGTAAGGAATTCATTGAATGACCAGTAATAAACGTAGCAAAGCATTGAACAGGGTTATCAAACTGCTGAACCTTGCTACGTCTGATGTTGATCACGAGGCTGATCTGGCATTGAACCATGCCCATAGTGTGATCTACAACCATAACATTCAGCGCGAAGAAATTGATGCAGGCCAGTTATGTGATAGCAGTGTGCTTGATCAGATTGACTGGTACGGAGACTGGACAGACCGCCCTGAACCGCTGGAAAACTGGGAACTTGAATTTGAGCTGGAGCTGACTGAGGCCAGTAACCCCGGCTATGGTGTTCGTGAAGTTAATAGCATTCGCGAAGTTAACAGCTGGCAACAGCGTCAGCATAGCCCTCGCCTTGATATGGGCAAAAGGCAGAGTGACAGTCAGGCCTCTGCCCGCTCTGTTGATAGTGTTGATAGTGTTGATAGTACTTCATCCGTTGATGAGCCTTCTCTTGTATCGGGTTCCTCTGTATCTGATTCCTTTTCGCCAGACTCAAGCCCTTCTCCGTTAGATCGCCTGGCAGGCTATAGTCCTTCTGTGAGCAGTTCACTCAGACAGACCGCTTCTGCAGATGAGCTGAATGAAAATAAGCGATCTGATAGTCTGTCTGCTCGGAATGCTTTTGGTAATCACACAGTTGGCCGTGGTGCTTTTGGTAAGAAAACGTTTGGAAAATTGAACCTTGATCATCAGGAAAGTGATGCGAAACGTTCAGCGAGTATTCGGGATGAAGATCGGCGTTCTGATCTATCCGGTACAGATGGCTCTGACCTTGAGGAGGGGCATTTTAGAGGCGAAGGCTCCAGAGGTGATGGCTCCAGAGATAATAGCCAGACTCCGTACCCGAATGCCGATCTTGAATTTGAGCAGCAAGGCAATCATCGTCAATCGCAAGGTGAAGACTTGTCTGGCTTTGAAGGCCATGAGCCTGTTGCCCCTCCCAGCTTCGACGCAATGGTTGAATCAGGTGCATTCATGGTGTTTGATCGTGAGAGCTCACAACCAGAGACAGAATCGTCGGTTGACCCATCTGTTGAAGTAAGAGGCTTTTCTACCAGCGCTGATGAAAAACCTGCTGGTAAAGCCTTTGTGGAAGGTAGTCCTTCGCAGACAGACGATAACCTTCGGGCAGATCATAGCCCTCAGGCAGAATACACCCATCTGGAGGCGAGGCAGCCAGAGCACTCTGTAAATTTCACCTCTGAACAATCTGCTTCATCGTCAAAGCTGGACAGTGATGATACCCCTGTACGTTATGTGCTGGTGGATGAAGCGCCTGATATGGAGCCGCCACAGGTGCAATCGGCGATGAGTACGGAAGAGGATGGTTTTGATGAAGCCCGTGCGCGTGTTCAGTTAGCAACGGTTATTAATCGTATCATTGAGGCTCGTGATCACTACACTGCCTGTCGCGATGAGCGAGAACAGGGGGATGTTGACGAAGAAACTGAAAAAAATGTCCGTATTCAGGCTGAGCTGGATGCTGAAGCAGCGGCAGAGCGCGCTTTTCGTGAGCGCGCAGCAGCACAGCTACGTTGGGAAGCTGAAATGCGATTGTTGCGTCATGAGCGTCGTAAGCGTGAAGAGGCCGCATTAAAACAGTTGAGAGCTTTACGTGATGAACATGAAGACCTGAAAAAGCGATTGGCTATTCATGAAGCCTGGAAGGCTGAACAGGCACGGCTGTCGCTTCTGGACGATATTTCTAATCAATTACAGGTAGCAGCGGACCATATCGCTGATGCCCACAACCCTGCATTGGAGCGCGCGCTGGAGTTGATGGATAACAATGGGTTGGCTCTGAGTGATCTGCCATTGGCACGTATTCATCATAAATCTATTTTTATGCGCTTGCTTGAGCGGGAAGCTCGTACACTGGAAGATACCCGCGAGCGGGAGAAATTTACCCAGGAGCTGTTAGGGCGTTATTTATCTGTATATCATCCGCCGACAGTCGATCTAGCCGGAAAAGTGCTTGATCTTTTACGGGTTGCATCTTCGAACAGCGACAGTGCTGAAGATGCCTTTGCTGATGCTCAGGAGATTATGGAGCGTAACAGCATGAGTATCCGTGACCTTGAGTTTGGCAAAATTGACCAGATTTCACTGTTTGTACGTTTGTTGAATTGGGAAGCAGATAAGCTGCTGGACATGGACGCCCGTGAACACTTTACCGCCAAAATGCTGGATAAGTACTTTGAAGCGACAACTCGTGGTGGTTCAGCATCTGGGTAAGTAGCATGCAGCGTACTGGGAGAATAAATAAGAGGCAGCCTGGTGGTTTAAATACCATCGCTCTGTACCTGTTTTGTATCTTGTAGTTCGCTGTTGTTTTTAAGTATAGCGCTCCTGATAAGTGCAGTGCTTGGATCAGTATAGTGCTTTGGCAAGTGTTACATTATTACTGTAACGGCTTTTTGAAACTCCTGTATTAATTTTTTCTTATCTCTCCTTTTTATACTTCAGAACAGTTTACTTTTTTGTTTTGAAGTCTGGCTTCATGTACATGCAGCCTGTACCTGTTACCTTATTGAGTCTATCTGCTGCCTGTTCTTAATAAAAATAATGGAACCATGACCTCGTACCCTGCGGTGATATACCGGTTACGTTATGATGCTTCTAGCTTTAATAATTACTGAGCCATTGGTTTGTATCTGGTGATTGTTTGTGCTGTATAGCGCAGCGTATGTGCTGGTAGTGCGTCTATATGGGGGATCATGGCTCAAGGTGTATGCTACTGGAGGCATTGTGAAGGTTCTGACATTTTTATTGGCCATGTTGCCATTGCTGGTTGCTTGTAATAGTGATGAAGCAGCAAATAAGGCCAGACCACAGTTATTGATCTACTGCGGTATCACCATGGCTCACCCTGTTGAAGACATAGCAAAGATTGTTGCTAAAGAGCTGGATATTGAAATTCTGGTTAGTCAGGGGGGCTCAGAAGACCTCTATAAAAGCCTGTCTGCCAGCCGTCAGGGAGACCTGTACCTGCCAGGTTCTGCGGCATATCGCACCAAGCACCATGCAGAGGGCCTTCTGGGGGATGTCGTGCATGTTGGTTATAACCAGGCGGCTTTTATTGTTCAAAAAGGTAACCCTGATGGTATAAAGCCTCAGTTATCCGAATTGCTTCGTAATGATGTCAACGTTGTCGTGGGTAATGCGCAGACTGGCAGTATAGGCAAAGAAACAAAACGGATTCTGGATCGGCAAGGTATATACCAGCAGGTACTGGAAAACACGGTATTTGTAACGACTGATTCTCGTAATCTGAATAAAGCTCTGCGAGAAGGCGAGGCTGATCTGATTGTTAACTGGCGTGCCACTGCTTTCTTTCGAGAAAATAGAGATGCTATGGAGATTGTTGACCTTCCACCTGCACTTGCCACGCCTAAGAAGTTACTGATCAATCAGTTGACATTCTCTCGTTATCCAGAAGCTGGCCAGTATTTTATGGAGTTTGCTGCGTCTGAAAGAGGGCAGGAAATTTTCCGTAGTTATGGCTTCCTTGATAACTCTAACTGACTGTTTAATAGCTTGATTTTATTGGCCGATTGTGAATTGAATGATAGCTGATTCACCGGTGCTTTGCTTACTTAATTAACTGATTGACTGTTTTCTATGTTGACACGTTCCAGCAAAAACTCTGAGAGCCGTAATACACGCCAGGGGGTTTCCTCGCTCTGGATATATATTCAGGTCGCACTGTATATAGGCGGCTTTGTTGCTGTTTTTGCATTAAATCTGATTTTTAATAATATCAGCTATAAGCTGAGTCAGCAGATAGAAAATGAGCAATCGCGCCTGGCAATTGGTGAATTGATTGTGCTGGATCTTCAGCAGATTGAGACAGCTTTTTATCGTATGGCGACTACATCGAATGTTCGTCGTCAGCAGTATATTCGTACACAACTGCAAGATGCTGTGGATGATTTGCGTGATGTTCTCAACGTGCTGGAACAGGGTGGAGTCATTGAACGAAAAACACATGTGAATGTTACCCGCCAGGAAGAGATGCTGAGGGTTATCCGCTATCAACGGCCTGAGCATGGAGAGCGTTATATCCTGGAAGTGATCGACCTGCGGCCAAAATTGTTGCAGGTTGAGAAAGAAGCTGACCACTTGTTGTCATTGCTGATGAAGCGGGAGTTGCTAAAAGATAGCTCTGATACTGCTGCTTACCTGACATCCATCAAAACAGTGAAAAGCTACCTGATTACATTGCCGCAGATGTTTACCAGGGCTGTTGAAAATGCCAATCGACTATTCTTTAAGGGACAGCAAGCACTGCGAACATTAGAACAGGATATTGCTGCACAGAAGCAGTACTATCAGAATCTGAAGCTTGTATTGTACTCGGTTGTTATTGCGTTGGTGCTATTGATTGGACTGTTTATTTTGCGACAGGTTGAAAAGTCAAAGCGGCAACTCACAGAGCTTGCTCGTGGCCTTGAATTTCAAAAGATGGCGCTGGATGAACATGCTATTGTCAGTGCAACTGATTTGCAGGGAAATATAGTTTATGCCAACGAGCGATTTTGTCAGATTACGGGCTACTCTGAGCAGGAACTACTCGGTAAAAACCACCGTATTTTTAAATCAGGTGAAAATAGTATAGAAACCTACCAGGGGTTATGGGAAACCATATCGTCTGGCAAAGCGTGGCATGGTGAAATAAAAAACCGGAATAAAGATGATAGCCTTTCCTGGTTTTCAGCTACAATCGTGCCATTTATGGATGATAAAGGGAAACCTTTCCAGTATTTTGCGATACGGACTGATATTACCGAACGCAAAATGATGGAAACACAGGTAAAAGAGAATAACCGCTTCCTGCAAGGCTTAACGAATACAATGGGCGAAGGGGTTTATGCGGCAGATCGTGACGGTATTTGTACCTTTATTAACCCAACAGGCCTTCAGATTCTGGGATATAACGAAGATGAAGTTTTAGGACAGAATATTCATGACCTCGTGCACCACCATGACCGCCATGGAAATTTCATGCACGCCTGTGATTGCCCTGTGTTTATCAGCATTAATTCTAACCGCAGTTTCAACTCTGAAGATGAATGTTTCTTCCGCAAAGGAGGGCAGCCCTTCCCTATTTCGATCAGTGCTTCTCCGCTGTTGGTGGATGGAAGTGTCGATGGGCACGTTGTGGTGTTCCGTGATATTTCTGACCGTAAAGAATCAGAATTGAATCTGCAGCAGGCAAAAGAGCAGGCCGAAGCAGCCAACCATTCAAAGAGCCGTTTCCTGGCGAATGTCAGTCATGAGATACGCACACCGATGAACGCGATTATTGGTATGTCATATCTGACATTGCAGACTGACCTGACAACTAAACAGCATAATTATGTTAATAATATCCATCGTTCAGCAGAGTCATTGTTACGCCTGATTAACGATATTCTTGACCTGTCCAAAGTTGAAGCCGGTAAGCTGGAGCTAGAGAACCATGCTTTTTTTATCCGGGATCTTTTCGATGATCTGGCAGCCATGCTCAGCATCAAAGCAGAAGAACAGCAGTTAAACATCCGGTTTGACATAGCGCCGGAAATTCCTGGCTGGTTACTGGGAGACTCCATGCGGTTGAACCAGATACTGTTAAATCTGTGTAACAACGCATTGAAGTTTACTGAGCAGGGGGAAATTATCGTTTCAGCCCAGGTTGTTGTCAGTAATAGTGAGCGTACTATCTTGCAATTTGCGGTACAGGATACCGGTATTGGTATTTCGCCTGAAAAACAACAGCAGCTATTTCAGCCCTTTAGCCAGGCTGATGTTTCTACTACCCGTAAATATGGCGGCACCGGCCTTGGGCTTTCAATCAGTAAAACACTGGTGGAGCTGATGCAGGGAGAGATCAGTGTTAGCAGTGAAGAAGGTAAAGGCAGCACCTTCTCATTTACAGCACAATTCCTTCCAGCCGATGCTGGCACAAAAACACCGGTTACTGATACGACACTCAGTGCGGACCAGGCAGGTGCCCAGTTGGCGGGGGCTGATATTTTGCTGGTAGAGGACAATGCTTTTAATCAGGAGGTTGCTGAAGGCATTCTTTCTGCTTACAGCGTGCAGTTGACCATCGCAGAGAATGGGGCTCAAGCCCTTGATTATTTGAAAACCAGAACCTTCGATGGTGTGCTGATGGATTGCCAGATGCCAGTGATGGACGGCTATACGGCAACCCGTAAGATACGTCAGGAGCTTCAATTGCAGGAGCTACCCGTCCTTGCCATGACGGCCAGTGCCATGGAAGACGAGGTACGAGAAATATATGACTGCGGTATGAATGACCATATTGCCAAGCCGGTTGATATTCAGGCCATGCTAAACACGATGGTGAAATGGATTCGTCCGGCCAGCCCGATGATTGCGCAGGAAGCTTCTGGCCATACAGCGCTGCTAATTGCAGATACAGAGATACTGGAAGTTTCAGCAGCGCTTGGTCGGCTGGGTGGTAACAGCGATAGTTATACCCGTTTATTGCGGCGGTTTGCAGAAAATGAACAGCCTGTTGTATCGGATGCAGCGTTTGCATTGGCACATCAGGATAGCGAGACAGCATTGCGTTTGCTGCATACACTAAAAGGCACCGCTGGCACACTGGGCGCGGTGCGGTTACAGCGTATTGCAGAGCAAGCAGAAACATTGCTGATGGCTGAACCTGCTGCTGCAATATTGCCGCTACAGTCGGAGCTCAGCCATGAGTTCATGACAGTCAAACGCCACATTCTGACGCTGTTAAATGATAAAGACACGACCGCCAAGCACAACGAAGACATTGCTGATCGTGGTGTGAAAGATTCAGGACTGAATACTGCTCAGATAACAGAAATTTTCCAGACGTTACTAATGAACTTACGCGAGTTTGATGCCGATGCAGAAGAACAGCTGGAGGTACTCATGTCGGCTGGCCTGAAGAGTGATGTCCAGGCCCAGCTCAAAACAGCAGCGCGTCATATTCAACAGTATGACTATGAAGCGGCACTTTCTTTATTAGAAGCAACAGAGCTCGATTAGAAGCAACAGAATTCAGCGGTCTGGAGGGGTAATGTCTATGGATGAGCAAACAATGCAGCAGGCAGACGTTACAGATATAGCAGTAACAAGAACAGTAGTGACAGAAACCGTAACGATGGAAAAGCCAAGTGTATTGATTGTTGACGATACCCCGGAAAATATTGATGTATTGAAAGGGGTTCTGGCTGACGATTACCGCATCCGGGTTGCAACGAATGGCAGAATTGCACTGCAAATCGCAGCAAAACAGATGCCAGATATTATCCTGCTGGATGTCATGATGCCGGAAATGGATGGTTATGAAGTTTGTCGCCAGCTGAAAGAAAATCCGGTTACCGCGGCAATTCCGGTAATTTTTGTGACAGCGATGAATGAAGCGCGTGACGAAGCAAGAGGGCTTTCCCTTGGTGCTGTGGATTACATCAGTAAACCGATCAGTGCCGCAATTGTTCAGGCACGGGTACGTACTCAGCTGGTTGTTGCCAATCAACGCAAGCTGTGCGAGCAGCAAGTACGTGAACGAACTCACGAGCTGGAACAGGTGCAACGTGCTGCTATCTTTATGCTTGGAGAAGCCGGGCACCATAATGATACAGATACCGGGCTGCACATCTGGCGAATGGCGGCTTATGCAGCGGCGCTGGCTCGTCATGCTGGATGGAGTGAGTCGCGAGTGCAGTTGCTGGAGCTGGCAGCCCCCATGCACGATACGGGAAAAATTGGCATTCCAGACCCGATCCTGAAAGCACCTCGTAAGTTGACACCAGAAGAATGGGTAGTTATGAAAACCCATTCAATGATTGGATATCAAATTCTTAGTAAGTCCGATACTCCGCTGTTTAGCCTGGCGGCAGAGATCGCGCTACACCACCATGAACGTTGGGATGGTACTGGTTACCCAAATGGCCTTGCAGGTAAGGATATTCCTGAGTCTGCCAGAATTGTTGCCATTGCTGATGTGTTTGATGCCCTGACGATGAACCGCCCTTACAAAGATGCGTTTCCGATTGATAAAGCTGTTGCCATCATTCATGAGGGGACAGGGAGTCATTTTGAACCAGCGCTTATAGAGCTTTTTGATACGCACCTTGATGAACTGCTGGCTATTAAACAGTTATGGGATCAGAAAGAAACGGTGTTGTAGCCCAATGCGACCCAGACTGACTGTAACTTTAAATAAGCATGCTCAATGGCCGATCCTTGTTAGTAGTCACCGTACCTGTTAAGTTTCGCTCAGAGCTGTCCCGGACAGCTGGCTGCCCTTGGGGAGATTGGACAGCTTGATGATCTCTTAATCCAGGTGCCTGTAGTTTTGCTTCTTGTGAAATGAATAGCGGTCAGCTACCCGCTACTAAGTTCTTGACCAGAATGCGCGACAAGCCCCGTACTTCCAGTGGGGGGAAGGATAGCGCGGGAGGCGAAAGCCTCCTTTAATTGAACAGTTTTTTGCTTAATGAAT
>JAOXSF010000015.1 GCA_025800125.1 Marinobacterium sp. | reverse complement strand
CCTACGCCAGGTATTGAAAAATACATAAAGAACCAGGGCTACGCTGAGTTACTGGGTAAGGCGTTGTTCTGGGATATGGATGTTGGCAGTGATGGTCAGGCATGTGCCAGCTGTCACTTCCATGCGGGGGCTGATAACCGCTTTAAAAATCAGCTAAGCCCCGGTTTACTGCATACCACAGGTGATAAGCAGTTTGATGTGCTACCCAGTGGTAACCAGGGAGCGCCAAACTATTCACTGACATTGGCTGACTTCCCATTCTATAAATTCACTAACAGCCTTGATCGAAATTCACCACACCTGTTTGAAGTTGATGATGTTGTGTCATCTCAGGGTGTTTTCCGGGCCGATTTTGTCAGCCTTACTCCCAATGGCAAAGATGAAACCTGTTCGATTGTTCACCCTGACGAGGCGGGCTTTACTGTACCGAACAAAGGCGGTGCAGGGCCTGGTAGCCTCAATGTACGTCGTGTAGAACCACGCAATACGCCAACGGTCATTAACGCTATTTTCAACTTTCGAAATTTCTGGGATGGGCGTGCTAACAACATCTTCAATGGTGTCGACCCATTTGGCCGTCGAAACCCCAATGCCGTCGTATATAACTGGGATCAAAAAACTCGAACTCTGAAGCCGGAAGAAGTGCATCTGATTAACTCAAGTGCCGCTTCTCAGGCTGTGGGGCCAGTGTTAAGCCCGTTTGAGATGTCCTGTGACAATAAGGGTTTTCATCATGCTGCCAGGAAGATGCTGAAAAAACGCGCTCTGGCTAAGCAGAAAGTTGCGAAAACGGATAGCGTACTGGGATACCATGTGCATGGCTCCGGTAAAGGGATCAAGTTCAAATATGATGCACTGGTTAAAAAAGCATTCCACAGTGATTACTGGGCGGCAAATAAACCGGTGATGATTGATGGTCAGCCATTCACTCAGATGGAGGCTAATTTCTCATTGTTCTGGGGGCTGGCGATTCAGGCTTATGAGGCCACGCTAGTATCCGATAACTCTCCCTTTGACCGCTTTGCCATGGGCCATAAAAAGTCTCTGACTGAGCAGCAAAAGCGTGGCATGAAGCTGTTTGCGGGTAAAGGTAAGTGCGCCAATTGTCATCAGGGCCCTGAATTTACTAAGGCAGGAACAACCCATCTGATACCTGAAGAGCAGGAAGAGGGGTTGGTAGAACGTATGTTGATGGGCGATCTGAAAGTCTCGCTGTACGACAATGGTTTCTACAATATCAGCGTGACGCCGACCGAAGAGGATATAGGCCTGGGTGGTGTTGATCCAATCAGTAATGTACCGCTGTCCTTTACCCGTCAGGCTCAGATGATCGCTGCCGGTCAGAATGTGCCAGACCCATTTCAGGTTGACCCGCATACCTTCGAGTCCGACCCTGGGGTTCCGGTTGATCCAAACGAACGTAACGCTGTTGACGGTGCCTTTAAAGTGCCGGGGCTGAGAAACGTAGCGCTGACTGGCCCTTATATGCACAACGGTGGTATGGCGACGCTGCATCAGGTGGTGCGCTTCTATAACCGGGGCGGTAACGTTGAATCACTTGGTGGTGGTGCCGACTCTTCGGGCTCCTTTGCCGCTTCCAGTAACCTTGACCCGGATATTCAACCACTGGGCCTGACACCACAGGAAGAGCATGATCTGGTTGCCTTCATGGAGTCTCTGACCGATGAGCGTGTCGCCTGGGAGAAAGCACCATTTGACCACCCTCAGTTGTTCGTGCCGAATGGTTCACCTGGTGATGATACAGGTACATATCCAGACGCCAGTGCAAATAATCTGCAAGGTCGAGACGATATGATTGAAATCCCGGCAGTTGGCCGCAACGGTCGCAGTAAAGGCCAAGGGCCACTGCGTAACTTCCTTCAGTAACCGCGATCTTCAGCAAATCTGCTCATCGCAGCAGGGAGTCCATCAAGACTCCCGACCCATGAGGCCCCAGACGGGGCCTCATTTTTGTATCTATCAATTTGTGGTTGCTTGCCAGCCTCGTAAGCCTCAGGTACTGGCTGCTGCCTTAGACGCTGGAAGCCTCGCCCGACAGGGTGGGGAGCTACCACTCAATCATTGTGAATATCGGGTGCATGCACTCAGCGGGTGATTAACGCACCCGTTGTGGTGTTAGCCGAGCGCTATCAAACTGTTCAGGCCAGTCCCGTCGTGTTGCAACCTGACCATTTTTGCGTACATCGCGTAATGCTTCCAGGTTGAGCTTGCAGATCAGCCATGGGTTCTGTGAGGGTTCCAGCTCCGGGCTCTGGGCGAGGATGCCATCCGCAGGCAGGCCGTAGTCAGGTGGAGTATAAAGCCCTGCTTTGCCAATATTAATATCGACAGCAGGAGACCAGGGGGCATTACCCACAGTGGGAGATTGCAGCAGGGCGATCTGATTTTCCAGGGCCCGTGCCTGTGCACCTATACGTACCCGATTAAACCCGGCTTCTGTATCTGTACAGCTAGGGGATAGAATCAGATCAACATCCTGCTCAGCCAGCTGCCGGGCCAGGTTCGGAAATTCATTATCATAACAGATCAGAATTCCCAGCCGCCCCAGCGGTGTGTCAAATACTGTCAGGCCATTGCCCGCTCTGATTTGCCACTGCTCCCGTTCAAAGCGGGTCATGATCAGTTTATCCTGGTATCCCAATAGGCCATCAGGGCCAAATAACCAGGCGCGGTTGCGGTATTGGCCATCTTGCAGTACCGGAGCACTACCAGGACAGAACCAGATCTGATGTTGCCGGGCCAGTGTTTCACACTGTTCCAGCCAGTCAGGTAGCTGGGGTTGAAGGGCGGCAATTGAACGTTGCAGGTCGCCACGGGTATTTTCCGGTTGCAGGCTGGTTAGCGCCATGGCCGAGTATTCCGGCATCAATAACAATTGCGCCTGCTGGTCTACAGCTTGCTGTACCAGGTTGTTCAGATGCTGATGCGACTGGCGAGGGTTGTGGAAAAATTCAATTTCATACTGGCAGGCCGCCAGTGTCAGCGTGCTCATGGCAGCTCCCGTAACCAGAAAGACATCGGTTTGGCAGACTCACAGTCTTCCCCCAGCTCTTGCCAGTGGTATTCAGTGCGCAGTGCTGGATAGTGCCGATAGCCTCGTTTATGCCAGAAATGATTTAGTGGCTGATAACCTGCGGGGCGCATCGGGTGGTCGACAGGGCGCTCGACTGCGCAGAAACAACACCAGCGGTAGCCCAGACGCTGGGCCTGGGCTTCTCGTTCAGAGAAAAAGCGCACACCAATACCTCTGCCGCGATATACGGGTAAGAGTACAGATTCACCAAAATAGAAGATTTCATTCGGGTTCCAGCCCTGTGCGATAAAAGGCTGACGGAATTCGTCGGTTTCATCTGCTAGCGCAATGGCGGTGGCGGCACCTATTACAGCATCACCATCCAGAGCCAGTACAAACAGACTGTTAGTGCTGGCTGCATAGGTTTTCAGGTATTGTGTCTCGTAATCAAGGTTACCGTCATACAGATAGGGGTACTCACGGAAGACCTCAATGCGCAGTCGGGCCAGTTCTCCCAGCCAGGGAATAATCGCCTGACCCTGTAGACAGTGGAAAGTAAGATTGCGCATTGAGCCTCTCTGAGTCAGTGCGGAGTTAATGCGGTGCCTTCAAAATGAATACCCGCCCAACCCTGCTGCATGAAGTTGCGGATATTACCATGATCATCGCCGTCCGGGGTTGCTAATACATCCTGATAAAAGCGACCAAAGCAGGTCAGTGTCTGAGCTTCGTCCAGATTATTCAGCCTGGCAAAGGCGAAAATTTTGCAGCTTCCCTCATTTTGACCAGCTTCATTACACAGTTCGCCATTCTTGAAAGCACAAGGCTGATAGTCGTAGTTTGCAGCGATAACCGCCATGGTGTCTTCAAAGTCCAGCGTAGAAGGTTGCTCTGTAAGGCGAGCAATAAATGTTTGCAGATCCATAGTTACGGCTCCGTTATGGTCTTAATTATCATCAAATTCAATGCTGAACTCTTCATGTATCAGCTCTGCTGAGGCATCTTCCAGATAGGTCAGAAACTCTTTTTCTGGCAGAGGCCTGCTGAAGTGATAGCCTTGTACCAGGTTACAACCCAGATCTCGCAATCGGTTCAGCTGCTCAATATTTTCTACGCCCTCTGCAATCACGCCCAGCTTCAGGCTTTGTGCCAGTGCAATAATAGCGCGCGTGATTGCCTGATCATGGCCGTCCAGGTGTAGTTCATCAATAAACGACCGATCAATTTTGAGCTTATTGATGGGTAACCGTTTGAGATAGCTCAGCGATGAGTAGCCGGTACCAAAGTCATCAATGGAGATATGTACACCCAGTTTTTGCAGGTTCTCAAGCGTACGTGCAGACTGCTCGGGGTTGTCCATCAGTACGCTTTCCGTAATTTCCAGTTCCAGTGCCTGAGCAGAGCAGCCTGTGCTCTGAAGTGTGTTTTCCAGGAACTGACTGAAGTGAGGGTCACGCAGCTGCAAGCCCGATATATTGACCGCGATACGTGGTACATCCAGGCCGCTATTGCGCCAGATAACACAGGTGCGACAGGTTTCGCGCAGTACCCAGCGGCCAATGGCTGTGATCTGGCCACTGGCTTCAGCACAAGGGATAAAATGGCCTGGCGGGAGCAGGCCCTTATCTGGGTGCAGCCAGCGAATCAGCGCTTCGGCCCCGACAACTTCACCACTGGTAATGTCAATCTGTGGCTGGAAGTTCAGTACGAACTGCTGTTGCTCTATTGCTTCACGTAAGGCTTCGACCGTCGCCACCCTGTTCACTACTTCATCAGTCATGGTGCGGTCGTACAAGCTGTAACCGTTTTTACCTTCACCCTTGGCGCGATACATTGCCGAATCGGCATTACGAAGCAGTAACTCGGCACTGTGGCCATTTTCTGGATAGCTGCTCAGGCCAATGCTGGCGGTGATGTGTAATGACTGGCCATTCATATTGAAGGGCTCACTGAATAACGCCAGAACCTGTTCAGCAATCAGTGTCGGGTGGGTTGCATTGGATACCAGGTCAGTGATGATGGTGAATTCATCTCCCCCCAGTCGGGCTACCATATCCTGAGGCTGAGCAACCGATTGCAGGCGGGAAGCCACCATTTTCAACAGCAGATCGCCGGTGGAGTGCCCCAGCGTATCGTTAATTTCCTTGAAGTTATCAAGGTCGATAAACAAGAGGGTAACTCTGCCCTGATGACGGCGGGCTTTTTCGATGGTCTCGCTCAGGTGGCGGGTACCATACATCCGGTTTGGCAGGCCGGTCAGGTGGTCGTGGTAGGCACGATAGCGCAGCTCTTCAGCTTGTTGGTTCAGGCCATCAATCATGGTGTTGGCCTGGTTTGCCAGCTGTCGAAACTCATCGAATGAAATATCATCCAGATGGATGTGCACCCGGCTGTCAATTGAATCAGCAAAGGTTGTCTGGAATAACTGCATGTTGGCTCGCAGTTTCAGCATCACCAGATAAACCGCCACTGCAGCGACAAACAGAGAGACGGCGAAAATCAGCAACACCGACTGGATACGGTTGCCCAGTTGCTGATTAAGGCGGGCGGTGCGAGCGTCCAGTTCAGCCTGCATCTGGTCCAGATAAATACCGGTGCCAAGTAGCAGATTCCAGCCTTCTATCTGCTGTACGAACACCAGTTTTTCAGCTTCTTTACCATTTTCGGTTGGCCAGATGTAGCGCGTGAAGTTGCCTTCCGGTGACTCAGTTGCAACCCTGATGTTTTCTTTGATGACCGCAACACCCTGACTGTTCTGAACAGTCAGCATATTGGGCGGTTCGGGATAGTAGCGGTGTCGTGTGGTGTGTACATCACCCTGTGGTGACACAACAAAGAAATAACCGGTGTTGCTGCGCAGGTGTCGCATTGTTGCAATGCGCTGCAACACCCTGGCCTGTAATTCTGCTTCATACTCGGATAAATATTCCCCGGTGCCTATAACCCAGTCCCAGGGAGCATAGTGTTTGACGTAGCTGTATTTTGTTCGTAGCGCTTGCGCCAGGTTTCCGCCGTGCCAGGGATAACTGAGCAACCCTTCCCCCTGCTCATTTATCAGTTTGCGTGCCATTTTCAGCACCTCTTCCCCTGCCTGGCCGAAAACCTCACTGACGGGGCGATTTTCCAGCAGAGGGTTGGGAGGGTACAGCCTTTCAAGCCCCTGCATATCAGCGACATAAAAATAATGTCGGTTGTCATGCCAGCGCTGGTAGCGTAAAGCTTCCAGTACTTTTTGCTGAATCTGACTCTCACTAAGCTGATTGTGATAACGTTGGTGCAGGCTTCGGGTCAGGTGGTGGGCTTGATTGATACGTTCTTTAAGTCGCTGTTGCAGATGTTGCAGAGCATTACGTCGTTCAGCCTGGATGATCTGAGCGACACGGGTAACCTCTGTGCGTAACTCGGCTTTATGTAGCTCTATATACTCACTGGCGTATTGCTCATTGGCTGTCTCCAGCGTTCGATATTCGCTCTGTATCCATAGATAGCCAATAACGCTAATGGCGAAAAAAAAGATAGTGGCAATCGGAAGCAGAATGGCGCCGATCAGTTTTTTTCTCAGCTTTAACAGCACGCTATCAGATCCTGATCTACCGGATGAAATAAAGGGCGAATGTTCGTTGTCACAGACCTGACTATTGGCAAATTACGTCAGGCCAAGGGTGATTCTATATAATCAGGTACTCTATTAAAGGTAATAAATATGCGTTACCAACAGTCTGACCGGTCGCTCATGGCATTGTCTATCATTTATATATGTGTGCTTATCCCAGTGGTAATTCGGTGGTGTTTTTTACCTCTGTCATGGTGATATGGCTTTGAGCTTCCTGAATATGAGGTAGTTGCAGCAAGCGGCGACGCAGGAATTGCTCATAACTGTCAATATCATGGGTAACAACGCGCAGCGTATAGTCCATGCCGCCAGACATTGTCCAGCACTCAACAACCTCAGGAAAGCCGACAATGGCATTCTCAAACTCATTCAGCATGTGCCAGCCATGAGCTGACAGCTTGATGTTTACAAAAACAACAATACCCAGCCCGAGCTTCTGACGGTTTAGCAAAGCAACTTTTTTATTTATGTAGCCCTCCTGTTGCAAGCGATTGATCCGCCGCCAGCAAGGCGATTGCGATAGCCCGACCCGGTCGGCCAGCTCGGTAGCTGACAGGTTGCCTTCCTGTTGCAGTAACTGCAGCAACTTACGATCAATGGAGTCCAGCTTTTCTGACATCGGGGTATCCTGAGTTGGCAATGGGCTGACGTATGAGCGCTCTGACCAGTAGAGGCGCTGTTAAAAAGGGAGGCAATCCTGGCAGCTTTGCCGGGTGACTGTCTACAGGGTTTGGTCTTTGATAAGTAATAAGCAACCGGATAAAAAAACGGCGCCCACTGGGCGCCGTAAAAAGGCAGATTGACTATGAACCGTCCCGGCACAACCCTCAGCAACAGGATGGCGCCTGCTGAAGAGGGTATAACCCCTTGCCCGTCTGGTTCGGTGGAGCTAACGGCAAGCCTGGCAGGTGACCGTTACCTCCAGATCTGATTCATACCTGAGCCAGGAAATGATCCAGAAGACTGAAGAAGTGATCCAGTTCTTCAGTTGTGTTGTAGTGCATGCAGCCAACGCGCACGACACCACCCACTTCGGTAAGGCCCAGTTGCTCATAGAGCCCCTGTGCGTAAAAGTTGCCATCCCAGATACACATGTGATGCTGACCAAAGAATTCGGATACCGCCCGAGGGGCTATACCCTCTATACGGAAAGCGAACGTTGGTGTGCGACGGTTGGCGTCGCAACTATCTTTCAGCCCGAACAAACGAATATTGGGATAACTATTCAACTTGTGCAGAAACGCTGTACTGAGCTGCTGTTCGTAATCAGCAATAGCGTGGTAACCCGCTTCCAGCTGTGAACGGCGACTGTCGCTGGGGGCGTCACCAGGGCTGGTAACCTGAGCACCCAGGCTGGCAATATAATCCACCGCAGCGATAAACCCGGCCAGACCTTCATAGTTGGCTGTGCCGGTCTCCCAGCGGTTTGGATCTATATTTTTGGCGGGTGCTACTTTGTAGGGTTTCAATGCTGCCAGTACGTCGCTTTTGCCATATAACACGCCCATATGGGGGCCGAAATATTTATAGGCAGAGCTAACCAGAAAATCACAGTCCAGCGCTTGTACATCAATGCTGTTATGAGGCGCATAGTGCACAGCATCAACCCAGATCAACGCCGGGCTCTGGCTGCGTGTCAGCTCAATCACCCGCGTCATATCAACAATCGAGCCGGTGGTGTTCGAGGCATAGGTGCAGGCAACCAGCCGTGTACGTTCATTCAGTGCCTCAGCCAGATGCGGGTAGTCAAGATCACAGTCTTTCTCATTGACTCGTATCAGATGAACCTTGACGCCCTTTTCTTCAGCCGCCAGTACCCAGGGTGAAACATTGGAATAGTGGTCTAGTGCGGTCACTACAATCTCATCACCGGCCTGCCAGTCACGGGCAATCGCCCGGCTCAGCGAGAAACACAGGCTGGTGGCATTGGCACCAAAAATAATTTCATTGCTGTGCGCAGCGTTATATAAATCCGCAGCTGCCTGACGTGCCTGGGCCATCAGTGCCACTGTGTGCTTGCTGGAAAAGTAGGCGCCACCCAGATTGGCGTTATAACGCCCCAGATAACCGGTCATCGCATCCAGTACAGGCTGGCTGACCTGAGCCCCGCCAGGGCCGTCAAAAAAAACCGGTGTGACCCCATCAACCTGCTGTTGCAGAGCTGGAAATTGATGACGGATCTGCTCAATGTTCAGCACAGACCTTTGCACAGCCGTTGCTGATTTGTTAACAGCTGTTGCTGGCCTTTTAATAGCCGTTGCTGATTGATTAATAGCCGTTGCAGACATGAAAGCGCTCCGGATTATGCTGTCAGTACAAAAACATCCATATGGGCATCACCATCGTTGGCAGCCTCAATGGCGTTAGCGCTGTGCCAGAAACGGGCATCGTTCAGTACCACAAATTCCCCTTTATCAAAGGCATGGCTGACGAAGGGGCTGGCATCCTGTGCTGCATGTACGCGGATTTCTCCACCGTTGATGTTCTGGCGTTCAATAACAAACACGGCCAGGCGATTAAAGCCGTCTTGATGTACGCCTTCAGGAGCTGCTTCAGTGGTTGCCTGGCTATTCGCAATAATCCGCATCTGGTGGACTTCAATCGGGGTATCGTCGTTGACGCCGCCCATGCGTTTGAAATGACGGAACATCTCTGCGAAGGCGTCACTGTGAATGATCTGATCTTCAATTTCTGGATAGATACGCTCAACATCACCCTGGTAGGTATTGATGTTACCGCTCTGTACAAATGCTTTGGTTGGCAAGCGCGTCAGGGTGCTATCACTGGCATTGAAATGTGAGTAGCGACGTAGACGAAATGCACCGTCCATATATGGGTTAGGGGGCAGGGCATCAAAAGAGGGCGCCAGCACATCGACGCTCTGTTCGCTTAACTGTCCCAGTTCCAAGTAGAAATTTTCAGACTGCATCATCATGCGCCTCCGCTCAGATCGCTATGCGTTATTTTTATCGGTCTGTGCAATGCAGGCCTCGGTTGGCGTGCTGCATTTGATGATGATTATTGTAGAGTGATTGTATGCAGGGGGTTTTTCTTTTTATGCGCAATATTGCTTTTTTTGTGCATTAATTTTTTGTTTTTTTGCTTTGTTTTGGGATTTTTATTCTTATTTTATGTTTTGGTCGAATAGTAGTCATTCTTGCACCCTGGAGCGTAGTCCCCAATATGCAGCGGGGGTCAGCGCAGGGGGCTCAAAGGCTAATTGCGTTCTGGCTTAACCGGTGCTGCATTCGATACATGCCCTGATAAAGCTGTTTCACCTGGAATCCTTTACGGGCGTACAGGCGTCTGGCCGGGTTATTGGTATAGACCGATAAACGCACGGCTTCGTATTGCTGTTCTCGTGCCCGGCGTAAAACCCAGTCCAGCAAACGGCCCCCGATCCCGTTACCTTGCCAGGCGCGCTGTACCTGAAGTTCGCGTATGTAGCACAGTGAACCATCAAAAGAGAGACGGACAATGGCGACCGGCTGATCGCTCAGGCAAAGCTCATAGTTCTGATAGCGTTGCCAGTTTTCATCGAAGCGCTGCTGATTCCAGAGAATATTATGCTGACGGTAATAAGGCGCCATATTTTCCCGTGTCAGTTGCTGGCTGAAAGTTTTATCTGTGGCGTGGCGCAGGTGCAATTCGGTCATGGCCGTATGGAAACTGGTTATATCGAGTGCGTAGAGGAAAGTTAAATTCGACGGTCGACCATAACATGGCCAGACGGCAGACAGAACTGTAAAGGCGGCATAACCCGTAAAGGCAAAACATAACCCGAAACAATAAGACACAAAGGGGATGGTAAGCTCTCAGGCTGTCTGTTACAGATCAACTGGTTAAACATCCGTACTGGAGCTGATAAAGCGAAAGGTGTATAAGGTGCCTTGAATTTAACGCTGGCTGGTTGTAACTAGAATAGCCCTGGTCATGGTGGGCCTTTTTCGGTGCAGCGATATTGATCTCAGAGGTTCGGATGTCTTCCTCCATCACGCCGCGACAAAGTGAAATTATCCTCAAGGATGATGATCTTATTGTCAGTAAAACCTGCCTTAAAGGCACCATTACCTACGCGAATCGCCGCTTCATGCAGATTGCTGGTTTCTCCGAGCAACAACTGCTGCGTCAGCCCCATAATCTTATTCGTCATCCCGATATGCCTCGTGGGGTTTATCGGTTGATGTGGAAGACGCTCCGTGAGGACAATGAGTTTTTTGGTTTTGTAAAAAACCTCTGCTCTGACGGAAGTTTCTACTGGGTATTTGCCAATGTAACGCCTGACATTGACGAACATGGCCAGACGCGCGGTTTCTATTCGGTACGCCGTAAAGCACCCGTAGAGGCCATTCGATTAATTGAAGGGCTTTACAGTGATATGCGCAGCATTGAAGCGACAGGCCGTGGTAGTGCTGTTATTGACCAGTCAGTATCACACCTTGCAAACTGGTTGGAGCAAAACCAGATGGAGTATTTTCCAGCGATGTTGCACCTCTATCGTCATGGTTCCATGCCAGGAGTCTGAATATGTTTTTTAAAAAGAATGTCAGTAAGAGTATTCCGTTCCTGCGTACTCAGTTTGTAACTGGCACGATCATTTGTTATGGCATTATCGGCATAACATTTTCCTATTCAACCTGGCGCTATGGGCTGGACCTCTGGCATGTCATTGGTGGTGTTGCGGTTGCCATTCTGATGGCATTACAGATATTCCAGTCGCTGCGTATGGTGGAAACCCTCAAACGTATTGAGTTTGCGCTTAAACGTAGCTCCCGTGGTGAGTTGCACCACCGCATCAGTAGTACGCAGGGGCTGGGTGAGCTGGGTCAGGTGGCCTGGGCACTGAATGACTTGCTTGACCGTGTTGAAAGCTATTTCAAGGAAGTTGATACCTGTTTCCGGCTGGTGGGGCAGGGCAACTTTGACCGCCACCCACTGGGCGCGGGTTTGCCAGGCCGTATGGGGAACTCGCTGGAAGCGATTGACTCCTCAGTGATGGCGATGAAAGACAACGTCAAGCTGATCAACCGTAATGAGCTAGCGTCCAGCCTGCACCGGCTGAACACCGATAATCTGATTCGTAACCTGCAAGAAACCCAGAATGATCTGGCGCGTATTGATGAAGACGCCCGTCAGTTTGGTGAGCAGGCCCGTAGTAATGCCAGTTCTGCGCAGCAGAATCTGCGTGATGTTGAGGAAATTCGTAACGCCATTAATGACATCAGTCGTACCGTTGTTGAAGTGGCAGAAGTGGTAAATATCCTCAGCCGTGATAGCCAGCAGGTGTCTGAATCACTGCTGACCATTAAAGAAATTGCCGACCAGACCGGCCTGCTGGCGCTGAATGCCTCCATTGAGGCAGCCCGCGCGGGTGAAACCGGTAAAGGCTTTGCGGTTGTGGCGGACGAAGTAAAAGCACTGTCACGACGGACAAAAGAAACGGCTGAGTCGGTTGACCGTATTCTTGCCAGCTTCAGCCAGCGCGTTGAAAGTGTCAGTGAAATTTCTGAGCACTCTCGCAAAGTAACCGAAGGCATGGGTGCGATGGTGGGTGACTTTGAACAGCAATTTCACCATCTGGCCGATTCATCTGAACGTTCTGTACGTCAGGTGGATATAGCATCAGCGGTTATCTATAACTCGCTGGTCAAACTGGACCATGTGATTTACAAACAGAACGGTTATGTCGCACTGGACGGTGGTTGTGAAGAAAACCGTGAGCAGTGTAAAGCGGTGTCTGTTGATCACACTGAATGCCGTCTGGGACGTTGGTACCATGACGGCATGGGTAAAGAACAGTTCAGTCATATGGATGCTTATCGTCAGCTGGACCAGCCACACCGTATCGTGCATGAGTCTGTTCAGGAAGCACTGCGCCTGAGTCGGGGTAACTGGGAAGGCAGCCAGGCACTGCGTGATGAAATTATGGTGCATATGCAGCGGGCGGAAGATGCCAGCGAGCAGGTGATGGGCCTGATCAACCAGATGACCGCTGAACGTACCCGTGAAGAACTGGATGATCACCATTCAGCGGCGCAGGGTTCAGGCACCGGACACTTTGGCCGCACTACTCAGCGCACTGGCATCAACCGGGTTGCCTGAAGTCCTGCTCCTGAAGCCGGGTTCTTGAAGCTGGGTTCTTGAAACCAGGCTCTTGAAACTAAGCTCTTGAAACCAGATTCTTGAAACCAGATTCTTGAAACTGAGCAGGAAACGGTTAAAAAATTTGCGACAACATCAATATTTTAAGTAAGCGGTATTAACCGGATACCCGGTATTATCGCTGTCCCGTTTTATCATTTAAGCAACAGGGCCGCCGCAGTGCGGCCCATCTGTTCCAGATTGTCCCTGTCCATATACACGCCATCGTTGAGCAACCTGCACAGTCCGTGCAGCGTTGCCCAGCTGGCCTGTGCCACGCGCAAGGTACAGTGGTCTTCGGGCAGCAGCCCTTGCTGTTGCAACTGCGCAATCCAGTCGCGCCAGCGTTGAAAGCTCTGCCTGGAAACCTGCTGCAAGCTTTCTGTTGCCATCCCCCCTTTCCAGATCGCTTTGCCAAACATCAGATCATAAGTTTCCGGCTGTTCAGCGGCGAAACGAATATACGCGGTGATATAACGCTCAAACTGCACCCGACTGTCCTCAGCGGAGGGCGGCGTCTGGTCAGGCCGTTGAAACTGTTCAATCTGGTCAGCCTGTTCAATAAAGCCCTGTTCGGCAATGGCAGACAATAACGCCCGCTTATCGGAAAAATGGTGATAGGGTGCGGTGCGTGACACCCCCGCCAGGTCCGCCAGCTTACGCATCGACAGCCCTTCAACGCCCGCTTCCCGGATAAGCTGCGTAGCGCAGGCCAACAAAGTCTGACGCAAATCACCATGATGGTAACGGCCTTTTTTTTGTCGAGCGGCTGTTTTCGGGCCGGACGCTGTTTGTTGTTTGGGTTGTTGTTCGGGTCTGGCGTTCTGCTCAGATGCGGTCTTTTCCGACATGCGGTTTTCCTGGTGGATGACTGAAACGCGCCCAGGCAGGGCCGTGACGAAATCTGTTAGCGCGATGATGGCAATGGATCTTGACAGGGTCAAGATTGCAGCATAACTTGACGCTGTCAAGATGATCATAAAACACTCAGGGAGCGGCTATGCACGATCAGACACAGCACGATCAGACACAGCACCACCAGACATTCACGCTTACCGTCAGCGACCATATCGCCCATCTGCAACTGTCCCGGCCCGAAGCACACAACGCCATGAACCGGGATTTCTGGCAGGAACTGCCCGCTGCCCTGCGTGCGCTGGACGCCAGTGCTGCCGCGCGGGTACTGGTAATCTCCGCCACCGGTAAACACTTCAGTGCCGGGATGGATCTGGACATTTTCACCAACCCGCCCGCCGATATGTTTGGTGGAGAACCCGGCCGTCGCGCCGAAGCGATGCGCCGACTGGTGTTGCAGTTACAGGACTGCTTTAACGCCATGGAACAGTTGCGTATTCCGGTACTGGCGGCGGTGCAGGGTGCCTGTATTGGCGGAGCGGTGGACATGATCTGTGCCGCTGATATGCGTTACTGCACCGAAGATGCCCGTTTTGAAATTAAAGAAACCGCACTGGGTATGACCGCTGATCTGGGCACTTTGCAGCGCCTGCCACGGCTGATCTCTGATGGCCTGGTGCGGGAGCTGAGTTACACCGCCCGGCCACTGCTTGCCCACGAGGCGCAGCAGGCCGGGCTGGTGAATCAGCTGTTTACCGATCAGGACAGTATGTTAACGGGCGTGATGAAAATTGCCGCCCAGATCGCCCAGCGTTCACCGCTAGCGGTTACCGGTAGCAAGCAGATGCTTAACTACGCCCGTGACCACAGCCTGGCCGACAGCCTGCAAATGATGGCCACCTGGCAGGCGGGCATGTTCCAGCCAACCGACCTGGTGCAGAGCTTCAGCGCCAGAATGCAGAAAACCGAGCCGCAGTATGAAGGTTTGCGACCAATCCACGCGCCGTTTCAGGATTAACCGTCACCGACAGCACAACCCATTCAATAATAAAAACAGCGCGCAGAACGCGCAGGGAAACCGACAATGACAGATTTGAATAGCCAGCCTGCTGCCAACCCATACCCGCACCTGTTACAACCGCTGGACTTAGGCTTTACGCAACTGAAAAACCGTGTACTGATGGGCTCTATGCACATGGGGCTGGAGGAACAGAAAGGCGGTTTTACAAAGATGGCCGCCTTTTATGCCGAACGTGCCCGTGGTGGTGTGGGCCTGATTGTGACCGGTGGTATCGCCCCCAATGCCCATGGTGTGGTATTTCAGGGCGCTGCGATGATGGCCAGTGCGGATGATGTTGCCAACCACGGCATTGTCACTGAGGCGGTGCATCAGGCCGGTGGCAAAATCTGTATGCAGATTCTGCACACTGGCCGCTATGCGTACAGCCCGCAGCTGGTGGCACCGTCAGCGGTTAAAGCGCCGATCAACCCGTTTCCGCCCAAACCGCTAAGTGAAGATGACATTGAACAGCAGATCAGCGACTTTGCCCAGTGTGCCCGGCTGGCGAAAGAAGCCGGTTACGATGGCGTCGAGGTGATGGGGTCTGAAGGGTATCTGATCAACCAGTTTATCGCCCAGCGCACCAACCACCGTGATGACAGCTGGGGCGGTGAATATGACAACCGTATCCGGTTCGCCGTTGAAACCGTGCGCCGGGTGCGTGACGCAGTAGGCGAAGACTTTATTATTATCTATCGCCTGTCCATGCTGGACCTGGTAGAAGGCGGCAGCTCGCTGGACGAAATTGTCCAGTTGGGCAAAGCGATAGAGCAGGCGGGCGCGACCCTGATCAACACTGGTATCGGCTGGCATGAAGCCCGTATTCCCACCATCGCTACCAAAGTGCCCCGCGCTGCCTTTACCTGGGTGACCGCCCGTGTGCGGGCGCAGTTGCAGATTCCGGTAATCACCTCTAACCGTATCAATATGCCGGACGTTGCCGAGCAGGTGCTGGCCCGTGGCGATGCCGATATGGTGTCGATGGCGCGGCCCTTCCTGGCCGACCCGGAATTCGTCAACAAAGCAGCGCAGAACCGCAGCGATGAGATCAACACCTGCATCGGCTGTAACCAGGCCTGCCTTGACCACATCTTCGCGGCTAAACAGGCCACCTGTCTGGTAAACCCCTTTGCAGGCCATGAAACCCAGCTATTACTTACCCCGACCAGCCAGATTAAAAACCTTGCCGTTGTCGGCGCAGGCCCGGCCGGGCTGGCCTTTGCCACCACCGCCGCCCGCCGTGGCCACCAGGTAACGCTGTTTGATGCCCAGCCAGAGATTGGCGGCCAGTTTAATATCGCAAGGCAGATTCCGGGGAAAGGGGAGTTTAACGAAACCCTGCGCTACTTCCGCCGCCAGCTGCAACTGACCGGCGTTCAACTGCAACTGAACACCCGCGTTGAGGCTGAACAGTTACGCGCCGGTGGTTTTGATGAAGTGATTCTTGCCACCGGTATTACCCCGCGTACACCGCAGCTTGACGGCATAGACCACCCCAGCGTTTGCAGCTATCTGGATGTGGTGAACGGCGCACCGGTTGGCAAGCGGGTTGCGGTGATTGGTGCAGGCGGTATCGGCTTTGATATATCAGAACTGCTAAGCCATAGCGCAACACACCCGGCAGACCCATCACAGAATATCCCGCAGTTTATGCAGCAATGGGGCATTGACATGAATTTACAGGCCCGTGGCGGGGTGGAAGGTGTCAGCCAGCAATTCAGCCCCGCCAGCCGGGAAATCTGGCTGTTACAGCGTAAAACCAGCAAAGTGGGGGCGAACCTGGGCAAAACCACCGGCTGGGCGCACCGGCTGGAGCTGCTCAACAAAGGTGTAACGATGCTCAGCGGCTGCGAATATCTGAAGATCGACGACCAGGGCTTACACCTGAAGGTGGCCGGAGACGCGCAGATACTGGCGGTTGATACCATTGTGATCTGCGCAGGCCAGCAACCCTGCCGCGAACTGGCCGACCCGCTGGACAATATGCCGCTGCACCTGATTGGGGGGGCGGATGTTGCCGCTGAGCTGGACGCCAAACGCGCCATTGATCAGGGCACCCGGCTGGCACTGCAAATCTGATCAACGGCCACCGGCCAAAGATATCGACCCATCAGACAGATACCCGTCAAACACATCAACCTGCCCTGCTGTTATCCAGACAAGCTAACCCCTTGAAATATAAGGGGCTAGCTTGATTCTGGTGTGGTCGAACAGACCCCCCTGTGAATATTTATACAGTGTTTACCTCTTCGCTATCAAAAACAAAGGGTTAGCGCAATTCGTTAAAGTACTACTTGAATAAAGTTACCCCAAGCCTTAATTTACAACGGCTTTTCAGGGGTCTGAGACACTGAAAAACCGGGTTTTGAGGCAAGTTTGGGGTAAAATAGACGTTATACCTTTAGGTACACCTGAGAGTAGGGTCTAAGCGATTGATTCGTAAAGGGTTCTGAAGGGTGCTGTCTCAGACCCCTGAGCCGCTAAGGCTGTTGAGACATAATGTGTTACTGTTTAAGGTAGCATTTGCTGTCTCAGACCCCTGAGCCGCTAAGGCTATTAACGCTGCCAGATGGCACAAAAAAGGGCAGCCTGCGCTGCCCTTGCCGGTATTCAGTACCGGTTACATCTACCGGTATTTAACTATGCCGTCTTAAACCGTGCGATCTGACCATTCAGTGCCTCGGCCATCTCGGCCAGGCTGGTGGCTTCACGGGCGTTCTGTTCTGCCCCCAGGTAGGCCTCCTGGCTGCTTTCACTGATCATCGCCACACTCTGGCTGGTGCTGTTGGCCACGCCCGCCTGCTGGTGGGTGGCGGTGGCAATCTGCATACTCAGCTGGTTAATGGTATCCACCAGATCACCAATCGATTCCACCGAGCTGCGGGTGTGTTCCGTACTGGCGAGGGTTTTCTTCACATCTTCCGCGCTCTGTTCCATCACCGATACTGCCTGGTCACTGCCTTCACGCAGGCGTGCCACGGTATTTTCAATCTCTACTGTTGATTCCTGGGTGCGTTGCGCCAGTTCTCGCACTTCACCTGCCACAACGGCAAAGCCCCGGCCACTTTCCCCGGCACGGGCCGCTTCAATGGCGGCATTCAGTGCCAGCAGGTTGGTCTGGTCTGCAATTTCGCGGATCACCCCCAGCACTTTACCAATATCTGCACTTTGCTGTTGCAGGGTACGAATGACCTCAACGGACTCGGTGAAGTGGCTGGCCAGCAGGTTAATATCGGTGGAGGTGGTGTTAATAAACTGGCCAATACCACGTACATCATCAGTAATCTGCTTGACTGCATGCAGGGCCTCGCTGGTCTGGCTGGACACCTGATCAACCGATACCGCCATCTGTTCCATCGCCGCAGAAACCTGGCTGACCTCGGTTTGCTGGCTCTGCACCGCATTACGGGTTTGCACCGAAACAACCGAGGCTTCCTCGCTGCTACGGGCCAGAGTATGGCTGGTATCACGCAACTGGTTAATCAGCTGGTTCAGCTGCTGCGCCATCTGTTGCAGGGCACCATAAACGCTGTCTTTATGGTCAGGGGTACGGAAAGTTAATGCCAGATTGCCGCTGGCAATGGTTTCAGCAATGGCGCGCATCTCGTCCGGCTCGCCACCCAGCGGGCGGGTAATTGCACCGGCTTCATAGAGTGCATAGGCAATAATAATAACCATCGCCAGCGCACCGATGCTCAGAATCAGCCAGCGCAGTTCGTTTTCCATCAAGAAGGCTTCAGCTTCATCTATCTCCACCAGAATGGCCCAATGTAATCCGGCAATCTTCAGTGGTGCATAGGATGACAGCACCGGATTACCGTTGTAGTCCAGCACCGTTTCAGTATTGCTTTCGCCATTCAGCGCAGCATTAGCCGCAACGGTATCAACACCGTTTTCCGCCACGGTGCCCGCGAAAGAGGCGTTCAGGGAATGGCCCTGTGGGTCGAGCCAGGAATCAGAACGCATCCGCTTATCGGGCCCCACCAGGTAAGACTCGCCGGTTTCGCCCATACCGTCACGCTGCTGCATGATGGCGTTGATGCGTTCAGGCGATAATTGCAGCGCCAGCACCGCTACCTGCTTGCCATGGCTGATAATCGGGTAGCCAATAAACGCCGCCGGGGCATTATTGCTGGGCGCGTACGGGGCAAAATCCACCAGTGCAAAACGGTTGCTCTGGCGTACCTGCTGAAACAGTTGTGCCAACCCGGAAGTACGATACGGGCCGTTAATCAGGTTGGTGCCATAATCAGCTTCTTTGGTGGCGCTGTAAAAGACATTACCGTCATTGTTAATCAGAAACAGATCGTAATAACCGTAGGTGTGAATGAAATCTTCAAAGTAGCTTTTATGCTGGCTATCTACCTGTTTTGACAGCTGCTGGCTAACCTGCTCCAGTGACTGGCCACTATTCAGTTGCAGGTCGATCATTTCCGACAATATCTCAATATCGCCCTGGCGCTCTTCAAACCAGTATTCAACCTGGTGCTGCTTAATGGTGCGAATCGCCTCCAGCTTGCGTGATTCGCTCAGATGCAGTGCATCTGTAGACTGATACAGTGCGACTTCGCCCACCAGTAATAATGGAACCAGACCAATCAGCAGAAACACCAGTGTTAAACGGTATTTCAGTTTCATTCCTTTAAACCCTCGTATAGATCTGAATAGCGACAGATGACAGACCGAATAACCTGACGCGGCATTGTCCTCGCTGTGCATAAATCACGCAAGCAATATCAATGCCTGCTGATGTTTATAGTGGCTGATGCCTGCTAACGGCTATAACGGCTATAACAGCTGACGGATGCTGATAACTGCCGCAATGCGACAATAACCGTCTTTTATAGCGCATGACGCCACCGTCATAACCCGCTACAATCCGCGCCTGAATCCTGAGGGGTGGTGCAACGCACCTGAGATGCCACCGGCAAACCCTTTGAACCTGATCCGGTTGATACCGGCGTAGGGACAGGCGCGTACGTTTTCTGCCCACCTTTATGCCCCCGTGTTGCACCGGGTCTTCGAGTCGTTTATTTCGGAGACTGCCCATGAAACTGACAACGGTTACTTCGCTCTCTTTACTGACGCTGGCCATTCAGGCCGCCAATGCACAAAGCAATACGCTGGACACCCTGGTGGTGACCGGCGACTTCCGTGAAGCACAGTTGCAGGATACCCCTGCCAGCATCAGTGTGCTGGATGCCGACACCCTTAACGCCCGTGGCGCGGGCCACCTGGAAGAGGTGCTGGCGCTGACGCCAAACGTCAATTTCTCTGGCGGTACTAACCGGGCGCGGTTCTACCAGATTCGCGGTATTGGCGAGCGCAGCCAGTTTGTTGAACCGCTGAACCCATCGGTCGGGCTGCTGGTGGACGGTATTGATATGAGCGGGCTGGGCGATGCCGCCTCACTGCTGGATATTGATCAGGTAGAAGTATTCCGTGGCCCCCAAGGCACGCTGTCGGGCGCGAATGCACTGGCGGGGCTGATCAGTATGCGCAGTGCCGAGCCAACCGACCGCTATGAAGGCCAGCTTGAAACCACCCTGGCCGATTACAACACCCGCAGCGTACAGGCGGTGGTCAGCGGCCCGGTATCAGAGTCTGTCGGTTACCGGCTGGCGATCAAAAAACTGGGCAGCGATGGCTTTAGCCAGAACGACCACCTGGGCCGCAAAGACACCGACGGCCGTGACGAGCTGACTCTGCGCGGCAAGCTGCGCATCGATGCCAGTGATGACCTGACCCTTAATCTGACTGCGCTGCATATCAATAACAACAACGGTTACGATGCCTTCTCGCTGGACAATAACCGTCACACCCTGGCTGACCAGCCCGGCCACGATCATAACAACACCAGCGCGCTGGCACTGGCAGCGGATTACAGCGGTTACGACAGCTTCGAGCTGCAAACCCGTCTGAGTGTATCCCGCTCTGATACCGAATATGGCTACGATGAAGACTGGACCTTCGACGGCTTCCACCCGGATGGTTACAGCTCGGCGGATAACTACATCCGCGACCGCCGCAACGCCAGTGCTGATATCCGGCTGGTATCTGCGCCAGGTGCCGGGCTGTTTAACGGTGCCAGCGACTGGGTGCTGGGTGGCTACGCCTTCCGTCAGTCGGTTGATCTGACCCGCGAATACACCTATCTGAGCAACAACTTTACCAGCCAGTTTGATGCCGACCGGCTGGCACTGTATGGCCAGCTGGATACCGCGCTGGCAGCCCGCTGGACACTGATTACCGGCCTGCGTGTTGAACGCTGGGATGCCGACTATCAGGACAGTGAAGGGGTAGATTCCAGCCCGGCTGAAACGCTCTGGGGTGGCCGGGTGGCACTGGAATACAGCCTGGACGATAACAGCCTGCTGTACGGGCTGGTGTCCCGTGGTTATAAAGCCGGTGGTTTTAACAGCAACGGTACACTGCCTGCTGAACTGCGCCAGTTTGATACCGAAACCCTGTGGAACTACGAACTGGGTCTGAAAGGCAGCTGGCTGAATGACCGCCTGACCGGCCAGCTGGCGTTCTTCTACCAGCAGCGCGACGATGTGCAGATCAAAGCTTCTCGTCAGGTGGTACGTAGCGACGGCAGCCGCGAATTTATCGACTACATCGACAACTCCGCCAAAGGCCATAACTACGGGGTAGAACTGGAGGGCCGCTACCAGGCAACCGAACAGCTGACCCTCTCTGCCGCCACCGGCCTGCTGTATACCGAGCTGGAAGAGGCCGGTGCCAACTATAATAACCGCGACCAGGCCCAGGCCCCCAACTACCAGCTGACCCTGGCCGCCGACTACGGTTTTGCCGCAGGCTGGTACAGCCGTCTGGAGCTGGAAGCCAAAGACGAATTCTACCTGTCTGACCGCCATAACGCTGAAACTGAGTCTTACACCCTGTTTAACGCCCGTATCGGCTACCAGCAGGACAACTGGGAGCTGTCACTGTGGGCGAAAAACCTCACCGATGAAGACTACATCACCCGTGGCTTTGGCAGCTTCGGCAACGACCCACGCAACGGCTACACCACCGAGCCGTACTATATCTTCGGCGCACCCCGCCAGATTGGCGTAACTGCAAAGCTGGATTTCTGAGCGGCGAAGGTAGCGCTTCAGCCACCTGCAACCCTTACCGCCCATACCGGGCGGTTATCCCTTCAAACGCGCTAACCCGTTGAAATATAAAGGGCTAGCGCAATTCCGGGGTGGTCAAACAGACCCCCCTTTGAATGTTTATACAGTGTTTTGTTATTTGCTATCAAAAACAGCAGCTTAGCGCAATCAGTTAAAGTGCTACTTGAACAAAGTTACCCCAAGCCTTAATTTACAACGGCTTTTCAGGGGTCTGAGACACAGAAAAACCGGGTTCTGAGCCAATTTCGGGGTAAAACAGATGTTATACCTTGAAGTACACCTGAGAGTAGGGTCTAAGCGATTGATTCGTAAA
>JAOXSF010000009.1 GCA_025800125.1 Marinobacterium sp. | reverse complement strand
GGACAGACCGAAGATGCCCGAGAGATTATCCGGGAACATGGCGAGAAGCTACGCTTGCGCAAGTTACTGGTCAAACGTCAGCGTCAGCTGAGTGCTTTGACTGCACGAATGAAAGTGGTTGAGCGCAGCCAGTTACCCGGTGAAATCAAGCGTCGACGACTGGATCTGCTGAAGTTAAGGAAAGCTAAACTGGTGGAGAGTGTTCGCACGTTGAAGGGGTAGCAGTGCGATGGCACCTGTTACCTTGTAAAAGGTATAGAAAAGGTATAATTTTAATGAATGAATGGTTTTGAATATGACCTTAGAAAAAGTCAGAGCAATCTGGAAAAGCACGGTATCGACTTCGATTCTGCTCAAGAGCTTTGGCAAGATGCTGACTTAATTGAAGTTTCTGCGAATTCTTCGGATGAGCCACGGTCTTTGGTTATTGGGGTGATAGGTAATAAACACTGGTCTGCCGTCATCACTCACAGAACCCCCAATATCCGCATCATTGCTGTTCGACGATCCCGGAAAGCTGAGGTGGCCTTATATGAAAGCTAAAGAATTTGATCAAAAGTTCGATTCCAACGAAGAAGACATCATCAACGATCTTGACCTCACAACCGTGAAGCGAGTGAACCAGGAACAGAAAAGAGTCAATGTAGATTTTCCTGTCTGGATGATTGAGTCACTTGATAAAGAGGCGTCGAGATTAGGCATAACACGCCAGTCTATTATCAAGGTGTGGTTGGCTGAGCGCCTGGAAAGCCAACCGCCCCGTCACGCCTGATTGTTTATGGTATGTCAGGTGGCGTTGATTTTAACGTCACCTGGCACACTAATCGGTCGATTTTTTGGAGTCTTATATAACACTGCCTCCAGCGCTTCGGCACAACGGCAATCGTTTCTACACCATGGTCTAGCCGTAAACATGGTCAGCAGCCGTGCTGTAGACAGTACGTTACGCAATATATGATGCTGGCAACCTGACAGGTGAGCAGATCGCTCTGCCGTCTGGGTGTATCCCGTAAGGTGTATGACCAACGCTGGCAACGGGCACAGGATGCGGTACAGACGGCTTACTTTGAATTGTGGGTTTATCGGTCTATGCCACAGATAGGTTCAGTGGCTTGATTGAGGCGTATTTCTGTTCATTGGCCAGTTCGTGCTCTGCTTCCCAGGCATCAACGGCGGCCTGCATGTTCAGCCAGCTTTCAACGCTGGTATCCGTTGCGTGTGCCAGCCGGATGGCCAGGTCTTTGGAACAGGCAATATGCCCATTTACAAACAGTGACAGGTGCTTGCGGGAGATGCCCAGGTGGTCGGCTGCATCGGTAATCTTGATATGCAGCGGCTGCAGAACATCCTGCTGAAAAACTTCGCCGGGGTGTACCGGCTTACGGTTGCGTACGCGGGCCATGTTGAACCTCTGTAACCAATTTAGTAACAAATTTAGAGCAGTAGGGGGAGTAGGTCAATCGAGTTAATTGTACTGCGTCAAGGTAGAGCATTGTGTGCCTACCCATGGTGTATACGGTAATTTAAATTCTTGTAATCTTATCAGCTGTGATCATGATTTTTATAAGGACGTTAAAGAATGAAGCAGTTTTCTGTCAAGAAATTCGGAGTATTTATAATTCCAGTTATAGCCGCTGTGATTTCAGGATGTGGTGCGCCAATAAATGTGAAAGGCAGAAAATGAAAAGTAGCCATAACTGGGATGAATCATATTACCAGTCTGAGATACGCCAGCTGGCTCAAAAATATAATTGGGAAAGGGCTTTTTTGATAATATAAAATCGTTACATATTTGGTAATAAAGTGGAGGCTATCTTTCCAGTTGTTTCTGAATACCCCAACATAATTAAAGTAGGTGCTGTTGGGCACCTTACAAAGAGATGTCACGATCAAAATGGAGTTTTGAAAGCTAAGCGTCTTGCCGGTCTAGAACGTCTTGAGTCATCAGGTTTTGATGTGACTAAGGCAAAGTCTATAGTTAAAAACTGTATCGAGATTGCAGAAAATACCTCTGTTAACGATAAAGTAAAAGAAAGATTGCCATCTGATAAAGAGAAATCAGCTCAGTTAAACCCATCAAAAAATAATGATGGTGATTTGTTTGTGTATGGGCTGATTCTCGATGTTCAAGTTAAAAATACTTCTGTTGCAGATAACAACTCAGGTTATCATTTAGGGTCAGTTGTTGCTCAGGCTATGTATATAGATAACTCCAACTGGAGAAGTTATAGTGCTAAGTCACAGTTAGGAGTAGGTATAATTGGTGCGTTGATTGGTAGTTCACTTAATAAACCTGAGAAAGTTAGTTTTGTACTTAACTATTATATAAAGACTGCAGATGGTGATTTATTAAAGTCAACCAGAATCAGGCACTCAGCGGAGCATGATCCAGTGAATAGTTGCGTCAGAGTCAGGAAAGAAAATAATACTTTTCATCTTGTCAACTTTAAATTTTGTGAAGGTATTTGATACCGGGGAGCTAATCGCTTATCACCATCGCTCCATACCGCATAACTGACACTCTTGTATTTGGAACCAAGTTTTATATCACCCCTCTCAGGGTGCGGTTGTGCGCTCTTAAGAAACTGATCTGATCAAGCCTCGTCACTGTACGGGGCTTTTTTGTGCCCATCTGAAGCCTCACCACTGCGTGGGGCTTTTTCATTTCTGGATTCTGATTATGGATATTTCATGTTTGCTGAATCAGCTGGTTCGGCATGAAGGACTGTGCCTGAAACCCTACCGTTGCACCGCCGGTAAGCTGACCATCGGTATATTGGCCGTAACCTGGATGATAACGGTATTACCGAAGAGGAAGCCCGTCTGCTGGCAGTAAGAATGGGAGGTTTACAGGTGGAGCTGGATACCATCCCTATCTTTACCCGGCTGGATGCCGCCCGGCAGTTGGTACTGGCCAATATGGCCTATAACCTGGGTGTGCCGCGTCTGAAGGGTTTCCGCAAGATGTGGCGGGCACTGGAGCAGGGTGATTACAAACTTGCTGCCGCAGAGATGCTGGATAGTCGCTGGGCGCGTCAGGTGGGTAAGCGGGCCACTGAACTGGCGGAACAGAGGCGGGCAGGTACGCTGCCTGAAGCCTGCTGAGGGGGAAATGCTGTGAATGATTCAGCAGTGATTGAAGCGTTGAAAGATCAGAGTAAGGAAACGCGGGAACGGCTTGATCGTCTCAGTGGTGCAATGGCAGAGATGGCTAAGGCGGTGTCGGCATTGACAACAACCATTACCCGCGTCGAAGAACGACATGTGGCACAGGATGAGCTGGTGCATCGGATTGGTAGCGAATCAAATGACCATGAACAGCGCCTGCGGGTAGTTGAGAAGACCATTGACCCGGCCAGGGTAAAAGAAAACCAGACGGCTATCACGCGTTTGACTGAGCGGGTAATCGTACTGGAACGGGCCAAAGACCAAGCGGCGGGTGGCTGGAAAACCATTGCTGTGATTGCGTCGGTGGCAGGGGCAACATTATCAGTGGGGGCGGTGCTTTATGTCGGGCTTCAGTAAGCGCTGGCGACTGCCTGCACTGTGTTTGAGTGTGTTGATACTGATGATCAACTGGCCGGAAGATTACCCCACAGCGCCACAGACAGCGGCTATCAGCCCCTCTGCCGGGCCGTGGCCCCTGGTACAATCGGCAACCACGGGGCGGCACGTGACACGACGGGAATCGTGATTTTTTCGGGTTTTTATGGTCGTCAGCAGCACTTCAATTTAATCCTTTCATATCAATCACTTAGGGTTGGCGAAAGGAAGCGTCACCAGGCTTAAACAGGATGGTTTCAGATGGGGGATACAACAGATGCCTTCGCCTGGAATATCACCAAGCTGGGTGAAGCCTTTGGTATGTCGCGGGACACGGTGCGCCGCCGGTTAAAGGCTGCGAACTGTAAACCGAAGTTTAAACAACGGGGCATTGCCCATTATGCGCTGGCTGATGTGGGGCAGGCGCTGTATGGCGCGCATGAAGCTGCTGGTGGAATTTGCGGCTTTGAGTCGCCCGATCATATGCCGCCAGGTGACAGGAAAGACTGGTTCGATTCTGAACTGAAGCGAGTAAAGCTGGGTGAGGCGGAAAATGATCTGGTGCCTGCTGAAGATATGGCCCGGACCTGTAAGAGGATCTAGTAATGAAACCCGCCTGGTGCGGGTTTCTTTTTGCCTGTAGTCTGACTACAAAATCAACCCAACCTGCCATTGTGCAGGGCTTTTTTATGCCTGAAATTCAGGAATTACCATGAAACGTACCTATACAGCTGAGCTGGTATTAAGTGGTAACTCCACTGATGCCGTTGCTGCGGCCCAACGTGCAGACGATGCGTTAAAGCAACTGAACCAGTCTGCTAAAAATGCAAAATCAGATAGTGCAACTCCAGGGCGAGAGCCTGAACATCCTTGCGCAGCACCTGTCCGGCATTAACGACATCCGCCAGAGCGGCAAAACGCTTCATCTCAAGCAGTTTTCAGATAGTCATTAATACTGTCTGAGGCTGCTTGTACTCAAAGCATTTTCGAGGCCTGCTGTTGAGCCTGCTTGTTTACGGCGCGGCTGACCGTTGCAGGATAAGCGATGGCGCCAGTTACCCGGTTCCAGGTGACGGTAGCAGATTGAACAGCGGGTTGTTCAGGTGCATCAAAGCGGATGCGGCCTATTACCTGTTCGGGACTGTAATCAAGTATCAGCCCAGGCCTGCTGAACCCGGCTGGTTTATATATCACGCCTCTTCCACACGCTCCGCTTTAGCAATATAACGCGGCTTATTCGAAGGCGGTGCTTTTTTGGCATTTGCCTTTTTCGCCTTCTTTTTCAGAATTGAATTAATTTTTTTGCGTCGGTTCATAGCGATAGTGCCTGAAGATAAAGATAATTGTTATAGGAATCTCGGTGGATTATGTCTGGCTTACATATGACACTCCGCAGTTTTATAACACTTGGCAACAGCATAAGCAGAGAGACAAGCAGGTTTACAATACAGGCAAGTTTAGCTGCCTGCCTGTATCAAAAACCCTGTAATAGCCGCTTAGCCTGCCAGTAACTGGCGAATACGGTCCAGATCTTCCGGAGTATCAACTCCAGCGGGCATCTGTTCATCGGCTGGAGCTACGTGAATACGAGCACCGTTCCACATGGCGCGTAGCTGCTCCAGACACTCGGTCTCTTCAATCGCTGCCGGTGGCCACTGTACAAAGTCGTTCAGCAGCCTGACCCTGTAGCCATAGATACCGATATGACGCTGCCAGCTAAAACCCGCAGGTAGTTCACCACTGGCCTGCGCCCGCGCGAAGGTATCACGAGGAAAAGCAATCGGTGCACGGCTGAAATACAGTGCCATCCCTTCCCGGTCGCTGACCACTTTCACCACATTCGGGTTAGTCAACGCTGCCATTTCGGTAATCGGCTCACTCAGGGTTGAGATGCTGGCCTGGGTAAATGCTGCCAGATTATGCGCCACCTGGTTGATCAGACGGGGCGGTATCAGTGGTTCATCGCCTTGCACGTTCACCACAATATCATCAGCGTAGAAGCCAACCTTACTAACCACCTCCTGTAAGCGGTCGGTACCAGAGGGGTGATCATCACGGGTCATGCAGACTTCGGCATCAAAGCGTTGCGCTGCATCAGCAATGCGCTGATCATCGGTGGCGATGATCACCCGGCGCGCTTCACTCTGACAAGCACGTTCATAGACGTGCTGAATCATCGGTTTTCCTGCCAGCTCTGCCAGTGGTTTACCCGGAAAACGGGTAGAACCATAACGTGCAGGAATAACAACGGAGAATGACATACGCGCTCCTGCCTTATTTACGTTCACGCTCTTCCAGCGTCAGCTGGCGCGCTTCAGACTCCAGCATCACCGGAATATCATCACGGATCGGATAAGCCAGGCCGCTGGCACGGCAGACCAGCTCGTTTGCCTCTTTGTCCCACTCCAGCGGTGCTTTGGAAACCGGGCAAACCAGAATTTCGAGCAGTTTTGTATCCATAGTGATCTCCAGGATCGTATATATGTAGATCTTGATATGTCACAGAAAAAGGCGTTATACCTGCTTCTGCTATTCAGTTACGGCATCAGCGCAACCTGACACCAGGCTAGCAGGCCTGGCGATAACAGGCCGCCAGTTTTATCAGCAGCGCCTGCCGGAAATTGTCTGGCAATTGCGCTTCAATCTCTAGCCAGGCAGCGTCCATAGCCAGCTCGCTTTGCAACCCTTGCCATTTAACGGCGTCTTTTTCGGTGGTCAACAATGGCCGGGGTGGGTCAAACTGTAATTCATCGGCCTGATAAGTATGGTGGTCAGCAAAAGCGTGGGGGATCACATCAATACCCAATGCTGTCAGAGTATCAAAAAATCGCTGAGGGTTACCGATACCCGCCACTGCGTTCACGGTCTGGCCTTTATAGTACGACAACGGCTTGGGCTCGGGGTCGCCCTCTGATAAATCAGCATTAGCCAGTCGATAAAATGCGCGGGGCTGCAAGCGCATTTTTGCATCCTGGCGCGGCAATGGTTGCCGGGCCACACCGTTACAAATAACAAAATCAACCGTATTCAGCCGCGTTGCCGGTTCACGTAACGGGCCCGCGGGCAGGCAGTGGCCATTCCCCAACCCTCGGGCACCGTCCAATACCACCAATTCAATGTCACGGTCCAACATCAGATGCTGCAAGCCATCGTCCGAGATAATCAGATTACAGTCGGTGGTCGCCAGAAGATGCTGAGCTGCCCTCACCCGTTGCGGGTCAATTACCAGCGGGCAACGGCAACGACGGGCCAGCATCAGCGGCTCATCACCGGCAATAACCGCGCTATCATCCGGGCTGACACGATATGGAAAAGCGGGCGGGGTTGCTTTATACCCACGGCTGACAATGCCGGGCCGGTAACCGGCCTGGCGCAAGATTTCAACCAGCCAGGTGACGAGTGGTGTTTTGCCTGTACCGCCCACAGTGATATTACCTACCACAATCACCGGCACAGGAGCCCGCCACTGACGCGCCTGTTTACGCTGACGATCCAGCCTGGACAGGGTGCGGTAAAGCGGCTCCAGCAGTTGCAGATACCAAGGGGGACGCTGGTTGCTGTACCAGCGTTGTTCGAGGCCGGTCATTATTCGCTGACCGGCTCCTGAGTGGTGATGCTCAACCGGCTAAAGCCCAGCTGACCTGCCACGTCCATTGCAGTAACCACCGCCTGATGTGGTGTACGGGCGTCAGCGGTGATGGTTAGCGGCTGCTCCAGATTACCACCAGACAGTTCACGTAGCGCCCGCTTGAGAGTCTCCGGCTGGGTATTCACCAGTGGCGTACCATTAACACTGAACGAGCCATCACGGGCAACCAGAATATCAATCACCTCGGGCAGGTCGGCTTTCGCACTGCCTTCCGCCTGCGGTAACGTCAGTTCAAGGTGGGTTTCTTTGGTAAAGGTGGTAGACACCATAAAGAAGATCAGCAGCAGAAACACCACATCAATCAGGGGTGTCAGATCAACGCTGACCTCTTTGGCACGCTGGCGACGAAATTTCACAGGCTTCTCTTCTTAATCCAGATACAACGATCACTTGTACTCAACTTCGCGTTTACCATGGGTGGCTTCAATCAGTTTGATTGATTCCTGTTCCATAGTAACCACCAGGGTATCAATACGACGCTGGAAATAGCGATGGAAGATCAGCGCCGGAATTGCAACCGCCAGACCACTTGCGGTGGTAATCAACGCTTCAGAGATACCCCCGGCCAGTACACTGGCATTACCTGTACCCTGAACCATGATTTCGGTGAAAACTTTGATCATACCGATCACAGTACCCAATAAACCCAGCAATGGCGCAATCGAGGCGATGGTACCCAACGGGTTAAGAAAACGTTCCAGATCATGCACAACATGGCTGGCCGCTTCTTCGATGCTCTCTTTCATAACCTCACGGCCATGGTTGGCATTATTCAGGCCCGCAACCAGAATACGGCCCAGCGCACTGGATTTTTTGATACGCTTGAGCTGCTCAGCATCCAGCTTACCCTGTTTTACCAGTGTCCAGGTTTCAGCCAGTAAGCCCTTCGGCGCTACCTGGCTGGTGCGTAATGTCCACAGACGTTCCAGACAGATCGCCATTGCCAGTACAGAGCAGCCGAGAATCGGGATCATCAGCCAGCCACCGGATTGAATCAGCTCTAACACCTTGAGTCCTCCTGTTAAACCGCTGGCTACTCTACCATATTCCGGCGGCGACGGAATCCGCCCATATCACTTTGCCTTACAGTTGCTACAGTTATTACAAGCACTGCGGTTATTCAGCCTCATGTATTCAGGCTTATGGGCTCCAGTAATGACGTTGTCGCTCACGCCAGCGTTGCACACGGCACTGGCCATCATCGCCAACCGTCATCTGTATCGCGCCGGTTTTTGCCGTTTCCAGTACGGTAATATCGCGTGTTGCAGCACGAGCCAGCAGATCAGGGTGTGGATGGCCAAAAGGGTTACGTGCGCCCGCGCTGACCAATAACCAGTGGGGCTGGGCGACATCCAGCCAGCGGCCACCTGTACCATAACGGCTGCCATGGTGGGAGGCCAGCAGCCAGCTTACCGGGTGGCCATCCAGCGCTTGCGCCAATGGCGCTAACAGTTGGTTCTCTTCTGCAAAACCAATATCACCGGTAGCCAGCAGCCGACAGTTACCATGTTCAATCAGTAAGACACAGGAACGGCTGTTCTCTCACCAACCCTGGCTACCGGCCAGCATCTGCAAACGTGTTTGTCCCCATTGCCATTGCTGGCCCGCTCGACAGGCGGTATAGCCTTCCTGCTTCACCAGCCGTCGGCTTCCCGTCAACCGCTCAGAAACGGGCCACTGTGCCAGCAATTGCGCACGGCCTCCGGCATGGTCGTTGTCGCCATGGCTGAGTATCAGCAGATCAACTTTGTCCAGTTGCCAACGCTGCAACGCCGGTTGCATCGCATACTGAAAAGCACTGCTGCCACTGCGGTAGCGCGCGCCGGTATCGTAGATCAGATGATAGCTCTCACCCGTACTCCCTTCACTGCGGGAATACAGTGCCAAGCCCTGCCCAACATCAAAAAGCCAGGCTTCAAAAGGTGGTTTGCTCTGTAAGGATTGCGCACCAAACAACAGTGGCAGCCAAAGTACGGGGGCCAGTATTCGGCCACTGAAACCGCTGGGCAACAGCAATAGCCCGGCTCCAGACATCGCCAGCACCACCGCCCATAATGGCGGTGTAGTAATCTGCATATAGGCCAGCGGTAATTCAGCCACCTGTGCCAATACCCACCAGCAGCGTTCAATCAAGCCACTCAGCAGAGGCAGCAGAATATCCAGCTGAAACAGCCCGGATAGCAGCAACGCCAGCAAAGCAAATAACAGCAACAAACCCGTAAAAGGGATGGCAATCAGGTTAATCAGCGGTGCTAACAGTGAGCTGCCACCAAACCAGGCCACCAGCAGCGGAAACATCGTCAGCATGATCGCCAGCTGACTGCGCCACCAGTTACCGCCGCGTTGCGCCACAGCACCCACCGCCAGCAAAATGGCCACAGCGGTAAACGACAGCCAGAGACCCGGTTCATAAAATGACAGTGGTGATACGCTTAATACCACCGCTAACGCCAGCCACCAGCGTCGCCAGTGGCTGAACGCATGTAACCAGAGCCAGCCCAGTAAAAACACCGCCAGCATCAGCATCGCTCGCTGTGCCGACAGGCCACTGCCAGACAGCAACATATAGATAAACGCCAACCCCAGCGCACCCCACACCATCGCCGGACGATGGTCTTGTCGTGTCGGCCTGACCAGCATCGAACCACGCCGCCCCAGCCAACCGCCCAGCAAGGCTGCAAAACTGATATGCAGCCCACTAATCACCACCAGGTGAACCGTGCCAGTATGACGAAGGATCTGCCATTGCTGCTCATCCAGCCCGCTTTTAACCCCCAGTAGTAGCGCTTGCAGGGTGGCGACAACTGTCGGATCATCTGAACGGCTCACCAGCCATTCGTTCAACTGCCACCGGGCACGGTCAATAAAGCAACAGTTTTTCTCCCCCAACACTTCCAGACGACGCACATAGCCGGTGGCATCAATCCCCCGGCTCAATAACCAGCGGGGATAATCAAAACCGCCAGGGTTAGACATCCCCGAAGGGGCAGCAAGACGTACCGTCAACGCCAACCGCATACCGGGCTTCAGTGGCTGGTCTGGCCGATACCAGCTCAAGCGTAATCGCCGTAATTTATGCAGCGCCATCTGATCAGGAGACGTGATAGATGCAGAAAGGGTGGCTTTTTCGGCAGGGGCGTCGGGGACAAAATTAAAGCGTAACCGACCTTCCTGATGTTCGGGCAAACCCGTCACCGTACCTCGCAGTTGCCAATCTGTTTTATGGTCAATATCGACAATACGATGGTGTAACTGCCAATGGCCCCAACCTGCGGCAACCAGAAACCCTGCCACACTCCATACTAACCAGCCAGGTGGCCTGCACTGGCACAATGAAGCTGCCAGCCCCCCGGTGATCAATAGCATGACTGCAACCAATAGCAACGCGCCCACGGTAGGTAACACCGGCAACAGACCCGTCATTACAATTACAGCAACATAAAAGATCATCCCTGATCGCTCCTGGTTGGATTAGCCATAGCCTCTGTGCATAATAACCACAAATTCCGTACAGCTCCGGTTCAGCGCCCAGACACAGGGCAGTCAGGCGGGGGCTCCCTCTCATATGCCAGTAACAGGAGCAACCATGCCACGCAAGCTGATCAAGAAGTATATGCCGAACGAGGACACGCTCCGTAATCATAAGCATTTAAGCTGGATGGGGTCTCACCTGCATGACCCTAATCTCTGGCATATGAACCGTAAATCGGTATCCCGTGCATTTGCCGTGGGGATTTTCTGCGCCTTCCTGCCAATTCCAATGCAGATGCTGGTTGCAGCAGTTATGGCGTTATTTGCCCGCAGTAATCTGCCTATTTCGGTGGGCCTGGTATGGCTGACAAATCCGGTCACTATGCCGCCAATTTTCTACACCACTTATCAGGTAGGGGCCTGGCTGCTGGGCAGCAATGAACTGCTGGAATTTGAAATGACGATGGAGTGGATCACCGAAAGTATCTCGCATATCTGGTGGCCATTGCTGTTTGGTTCTGTAGTCTGCGGTATTATCGCTGCGATTGCAGCCTACTTTACGATTCGTATCTGCTGGGCCTGGAGCGTAGGTAAGAACTGGCAAAATCGCCAGAAACGGCGGCGCTGTCGTTAAGTTTATCTGTCAGTTGTTCTGTTCGATTATAATACTTGCAGTTATAGAGCTCGTAGTTATGGGGTTCGTAGTTATCGAGCTGGCAGAACTGATACAGTCAGCCACGCTTTTATAGTTACAACACATTATAGATATAACAAAACCCCAGCTATGGGGCTTTGTTATATTTCGTCTGATGATAGGCAACAATCATCTATTAGAATAAAAACTCTATATTCTCATCAGGGAACCACTTGAAATCGACTAAAGTTTAGCAACATCATAGTGAAAACAAAGTTATAATATTAGAAACAAACTCACGTAAAAGGGAAATAAACATGAGTGTTTTTAAATTAGCTAGTGATGCTGCACAAAAAAGACACCAGGCAGAAATTGAAAAAGCATACTTGGCAAAAAATGTAGATAAAGCCCGAATAGAAAGAAGGAGAAATGAGCTTTATCATGAAAGACTTGCTCGTGCTTGCTTGGGTATCAGTAATAGCGCTGAAGTCAGTAATACTATGTATTCTGCAATAGCAGCAACACCAGAAATTCTCTTCACTAAAATGCACTACTTAGGCTGGGGAGAAGCAAGAAAGCAAAAAAATTCAAATGAAATATCTCCCACTCTTCTCAGAAGTTATGTCGATGCCTTTAGCGAGGAGCTTAAGATATCTAAATTACCAACTGACACAGATATAGCAAGCAGCAACATTACAAAGTCATTAATATGCCATGGACTATCACCTATGGCTGATACTATATTATTACTTGCAGACTTAGGGCGTTCTATTCGAATAAGTTACGCTCTAGGTATAACAGAAGTTGAAGTTTTGCTCGCTGATGCAACCTGGATGAAACACAATCGTTCAATAAATCAACTTTTTGAAAGAAGTGAATTTATGGATCAGCTAAGGGTATACCAGGACAAGAGAGCAAGGTTGTATAAAGCACTTAATATAAATCATAGAGTGTTCATAGTTTCTGACTATGACAAAACAGACAACGCTATAAAAGAAAAAGCTCTTAAAAATGCAGCAGATGACTACAGGAAACTGGCGGCTGCTATATGGGGAGAATCAGTTTTAGAAAAACAAAACCCAGAAACTAAAAGATTAATTGGACGCTCTTTTAATGGACTAGGGAAGAGAGACATCATATCTCTACCAGCACACATACGAGCATTATCAAAATTTGATAAATTCTGTAAATCTTTTGAGAGCTCGCTAGCGGATGAGCTTGCCATACTAAGAACCATATCTAAGTTATTTGGTACATTTGATGAAGATATATTTATTTACTACTTTGCCCAATACTTTGCCCAACTCAACTATAATAACTATATAAAAATCGCACCCTTTTCTGAAAATGGATTCGACAAGCCTTTCGAGCAGAACAAAGAGCACTTCAATGCCTTTATAAATCACGAAAAAAGCCAAACAGTAAAGGTTAACAAAAAACTTGTACCTTCCACAATATAAGCTGGGGAAATATGAGCTTTTACCCTACAATTCCACATCACTTGATGCTCCAAAAAACTCAGCAGACATAGAAGATTTTAAAAAAGAAACAATCCTAATCAGCTATTCAGACCAAAGGGATATAGAAAAAACAAGGGAAGTTTTATCTATTACAGACTTACCGCACCGGAATCGACTTATATCAGATTTATTATCATTCATTCATATAATGAAATGTAGAGCGCATATGGACGACTCTGCTTTTAAAGAACTTCAGGAAATCTTACAAGCACTTGACCCTCAAATATCAGAACAAATTTTCTCTCAAGAAGATTTAAAAGACTACAAAAATATTTTTTCAAGCGCAGTAAAAGCCATAGCATCTTCTGATTTTGTTATACCTGCACATTTGATTCCATATACTTGGGCAGACGAAGACTGGACTGATACAAGAATTGATATATGTGTCGAAATGATCACCTCTTTATTGATGATCGTTAATAGAATATATGGCAACCTTTAAACTATGGTTTACTATATACCTATAGTAACTTTATTACTGTAAGTATGGGTAAACAGCAGCTTTGTAAGTAAGTGG
>JAOXSF010000193.1 GCA_025800125.1 Marinobacterium sp. | reverse complement strand
GGTTCTATCACGCCTCACACTCAGTTCGAAGGTGAAGTATACGTACTGTCCAAAGATGAAGGCGGTCGTCACACTCCATTCTTCAAGGGCTACCGTCCACAGTTCTACTTCCGTACAACTGACATCACTGGTGCTTGTGAGCTGCCAGAAGGTGTAGAAATGGTAATGCCGGGTGACAACGTTCAGATGTCTGTTACCCTGATCAACCCGATCGCGATGGAAGAAGGTTTGCGCTTCGCTATCCGTGAAGGTGGCCGTACTGTAGGTGCAGGTGTTGTTTCCAAAATTATTGCTTAATTGCGATTGATTTGGTTGACGTCTTGAAAAGGGGTTCCCAGTTCGGGAGCCCTTTTTTGTTTGTTTAATAAACAGTTGACGCATGGTTCGGCTGGCAGTAGAATTTGCGTCCCCTCTGATTGGAGGGAGGTCGGCGAATGAGCCGTGTTAAAACTGATGGAATTGTGTGATCGAAATGCAGAATCAGAAAATTCGTATTCGTCTGAAGGCGTTTGATCATCGCCTGATTGACTCTTCCGCTCAGGAGATCGTTGAGACTGCTAAGCGGACAGGTGCTCAGGTGCGTGGTCCGATCCCACTTCCGACTCGCAAAGAACGCTTTACCGTTCTGATCTCTCCTCACGTGAACAAAGATGCGCGTGATCAGTATGAGATTCGTACGCACAAGCGTGTGCTGGATATCGTCGAGCCAACTGAGAAAACAGTTGATGCTCTGATGAAGCTGGATCTGGCAGCGGGTGTAGAAGTGCAGATCAGCCTCGGCTAATAAACGCACTGCGCAGATTTAGTAATTAATGAAGCGCTATTTGTGGAATGCTCTGGAAAGGGTAGCCATAGCGGGTGACAGCCCCGTACACAACTGGCAAGAGGTAAAAAAATGTCTGTAGGTCTTATCGGACGTAAGGCGGGTATGACACGTATCTTCACTGAAGATGGTGTATCCGTGCCAGTCACCGTCATCGAAGTGGAGCCGAATCGCGTTACTCAGGTACGTTCTGAGGAAAACGACGGCTACGCAGCAATTCAGGTGACTACCGGTGGTAAGAAAGCAAATCGTCTTTCCAAGCCGGAAGCAGGTCACTTTGCAAAAGCTGGCGTAGAAGCTGGTCGCGGTTTGTGGGAGTTCCGCCTGTCAGGTGACGAAGAAGTCAACGTTGGCGATGAGCTGACTGTTGCGCGCTTCGAAGCAGGTCAGAAAGTAGATGTTACTGGTCAGTCTAAAGGTAAGGGTTTCCAAGGCGGCGTAAAGCGCTGGAACTTCCGTACTCAGGATATGACTCACGGTAACTCTATTTCTCACCGTGCTCCGGGTTCTATTGGTCAGTGTCAGACCCCTGGTCGTGTCTTTAAAGGCAAAAAAATGGCAGGTCACATGGGTGCTGAACGTGTAACCGTTCAGACTCTGGAAGTTGTGCGCGTAGACGCAGAACGCAACCTGCTGTTGATCAAAGGTGCCGTACCGGGTGCAACCGGCGGTGACGTTATCGTTAAACCGGCAGTTAAAGTCGGCGCCTAAGGGGATATGCAATGAACTTGAATCTGACAGGAGCTAATGGCTCCGTGGAAGTTTCTGACCTGACTTTTGGTAAAGAATTTAACGAAAGTCTGGTACATCAGGTTGTTACCGCATACCTGGCAGGTTCCCGTCAGGGGACCAAAGCGCAGAAGAATCGTTCTGCTGTGTCCGGTGGTGGTGCAAAACCATGGCGTCAGAAGGGTACTGGTCGTGCCCGTGCGGGTACTATCCGCTCTCCGCTGTGGCGTTCTGGTGGTGTTACCTTCGCTGCTCAGCCGCGTGATCATGCTCAGAAAGTGAATAAGAAAATGTACCGCGCTGCAATGCGTTGCATTCTGTCTGAGCTGGTTCGTCAGGAGCGTCTGGTTGTCGTTGAAGATTTTGCGCTGGAATCTCCGAAAACCAAACAGTTCGTAGCGAAAATGAACGAACTGGAACTGTCTAACGCTCTGCTGGTTACAGAAGACGTTGAATGGAACCTGTACTTGGCTGCTCGCAATGTTCCTCATGTGGACGTTCGTGATGTTGCTGGTATCGATCCTGTAAGCCTGGTCGGTTTCGACAAAGTGCTGGTTACCGTACCTGCGCTGAAGAAAATTGAGGAGACTCTGGCATGAATCAGGAACGTATCTACCAGGTTCTGATGGGTCCGCACATCTCCGAAAAAGCAACGATTGTTGCTGAAGGTGCTGACCAGGTTGTTTTCCGTGTAGCTAGCGATGCTACCAAGCAGGAAATCAAAGCCGCTGTTGAACAGCTGTTCGACGTAAAAGTTGCGGGTGTAAACGTTGTTAACGCTAAAGGCAAGACCAAGCGCACTATGCGTGGTCTGGGCAAGCGCAACGATGTTCGCAAAGCGTACGTGCGTCTGGCTGAAGGCTCTGAAATCGATTTCCTCGGTGGCGAGTAAGAGAGGGTTAGAATAATGGCAGTTATCAAGACTAAGCCGACCTCTGCTGGACGTCGCCACCTGGTAAAAGTTGTCAACTCTGAGCTGCATAAAGGTAAGCCTTATGCACCTCTGGTTGAGAAAAAATCCAAGACTGGCGGTCGTAACCACTACGGTCGTATCACCACTCGTCACATCGGTGGTGGTCACAAGCAGCAGTACCGTGTAATCGACTTCCGTCGTAACAAGGACGGTATTCCTGCGACTGTAGAGCGTCTGGAATATGATCCAAACCGCTCTGCGCACATCGCGCTGCTGAAATATGCAGACGGTGAGCGTCGCTACATCATCGCACCGAAAGGCATTTCTGCTGGCGCTAAAGTCGTGTCTGGTGAAGACGCTGATATTAAGCCAGGCAACTGTCTGCCGCTGCGTAATATCCCTGTTGGTTCCGTTGTTCACTGTATCGAGTTGAAGCCTGGTAAAGGCGCTCAGATGGCCCGCTCTGCTGGTACGTCTGCACAGCTGGTTGCACGTGAAGGTGCGCACGCAACTCTGCGCTTGCGTTCCGGCGAGATGCGTAAGGTTCTTGTAGAATGTCGCGCAACTCTGGGTGAAGTGTCCAACAGCGAACACTCCCTGCGTCAGCTGGGTAAAGCTGGTGCCAAGCGCTGGCGTGGTGTTCGTCCAACCGTTCGCGGTGTGGCAATGAACCCGGTAGATCACCCGCATGGTGGTGGTGAAGGCCGTACATCTGGTGGTCGCCATCCTGTTACACCTTGGGGTGTGCCGACTAAGGGTCATAAGACTCGTAAGAACAAGCGTACTGATAAGATGATTGTACGCCGTCGTTCCGCCAAGTAACCAATTTTGAGGATACAGCTGTGCCACGTTCACTGAAGAAAGGTCCTTTTATCGACCTTCACCTGTTGAAAAAGGTAGAAGCTGCAGTTGAGAGCAACGACCGTCGTCCGCTGAAGACATGGTCTCGTCGTTCTACGATCTTTCCGAATTTTGTCGGTCTGACAATTGCAGTTCACAATGGTCGCCAGCATGTTCCAGTGTATATCACTGAAGACATGGTTGGTCACAAGCTGGGTGAGTTCGCTCTGACGCGTACTTATCGCGGCCACGCTGCCGATAAAAAGGCCAAGAAGAAGTAAGGGAGGTTAATGATGGAAGTAGCCGCTAAGCTGAAAGGCGCTCGCATTTCCGCCCAGAAAGCGCGCCTGGTAGCAGACCAGATCCGTGGTAAGTCAGTCAGCGAAGCTCTGACTATCCTGGCGTTCAGCCCGAAAAAGGCTGCGGCGATCATCAAGAAGGTACTGGAATCTGCGATTGCTAATGCAGAGCACAATAACGGTGCTGATATCGATGATCTGCGTGTGTCCACTATCTTCGTTGACGAAGGTATGACAATGAAACGCATCAAGCCGCGTGCAAAGGGTCGCGCTGACCGTATCTTTAAGCGCAACTCACACATCACCGTTAAGGTGGCTGACTAAGCGCTGACGCTGGGAGACTTCGACAATGGGTCAGAAAGTACATCCAAATGGTATTCGCCTGGGTATCGTCAAAGACCACACTTCTGTGTGGTACGCCGATAAGCGCGAATACGCATCCAAGCTGCTGAATGATCTGCAGGTGCGTGAGTACCTGGAGAAGCAGCTGGAAAAAGCATCTGTGAGCCGCATCGAGATCGAGCGCCCTGCACAGAATGCTAAAATCACCATTCACACTGCTCGTCCGGGTATTGTGATTGGTAAGAAAGGTGAAGACGTAGAGAAGCTGCGTAACACTGTTTCTGCAATGATGGGCGTTCCAGTCCACATTAATATCGAAGAAGTTCGTAAGCCAGAACTGGATGCTAAGCTGGTTGCTCAGTCTGTAGCAGGTCAGCTGGAGCGTCGTGTGATGTTTCGTCGTGCTATGAAGCGCGCGGTGCAGAATGCTATGCGTCTGGGTGCGAAGGGTATCAAGATCCAGGTTGGCGGCCGTCTGGGCGGTGCAGAGATTGCGCGCTCTGAGTGGTACCGCGAAGGTCGTGTGCCGTTGCACACCCTGCGTGCTGATATCGACTACGCGACTTACGAAGCTCATACTACTTACGGTGTGATCGGTGTTAAAGTCTGGATCTTCAAGGGTGAAATTCTGGGTGGTATCGAACAGGTACGTGCCGAGAAGAAAGCACCTAAGAAGAAAGGCAAGTGAGGTAGAGCCCAATGCTGCAACCGAAACGACTCAAGTTCCGCAAGATGATGAAAGGCCGCAACCGCGGTCTGGCACAGCGCGGTAGCAAAGTGAGCTTCGGCGAGATTGCTCTGAAAGCGACCGGTCGTGGTCGTATCACTGCCCGCCAGATTGAGGCTGCTCGTCGTACCATGACTCGTCACGTTAAGCGTGGTGGTAAGATCTGGATCCGCGTTTTCCCTGATAAGCCAATTACCAGCAAGCCGCTGGAAGTGCGTCAGGGTAAAGGTAAGGGTAACGTTGAATACTACGTTGCACAGATTCAGCCAGGCAAGGTTCTGTTCGAAATGAGCGGCGTGCCTGAAGATCTGGCCAGCGAAGCATTCAAGTTGGCTGCTGCCAAGCTACCTGTTTCTACAACCATTGTTAAGCGGACGGTGATGTGATGAAAGCCAACGAACTGCGTGAAAAGTCCGTTGACGAGCTGAAGCAGGAAATGCTGGGCCTTCTGAAGGAACAGTTTAACCTGCGTATGCAGAAGGCTACCGGTCAGCTGGCACAGAACCATCTGCTGGGCCAGGTTCGTCGCGACATTGCTCGTGTTAAGACTGTTCTGAACGAAAAGGCAGGTAACTAAGGATGAGCGCAGAAAAACGTACACGAACTGTTACCGGTCGCGTAGTCAGCGACAAGATGGATAAAACCATCACAGTTCTGGTAGAACGCAAAGAAAAACATCCGATTTACGGTAAATTCATGAAGCGTTCCACCAAGCTGCATGCTCACGATGAAAAGAATGAGTGCCAGATGGGTGATACAGTGACTATCGCTGAAACCCGTCCAACGTCCAAAACCAAATCCTGGGCGCTGGTACGCATTGAAGAGCGTGCAGCAAAGGTGTAAACTAACGCACCTTTGCTCCAGTAAGCTAATTCGGCTGACTTAAGAACAGTTGGCCGATTATCAGATTTTTGGAGTAAGACCATGATTCAAACTGAATCTATGCTTGATGTTGCTGATAACAGCGGCGCCAAGCGAGTACAGTGTATTAAGGTCCTGGGCGGTTCTCACCGTCGTTACGCAAGTGTCGGCGACATCATCAAGGTGACTGTCAAAGAAGCTATTCCGCGTGGCAAGGTTAAGAAAGGTCAGGTTCTTAAAGCTGTCGTAGTACGTACACGTAAAGGTGTTCGTCGTCCAGACGGTTCTGTAATCCGCTTTGATACAAACTCTGCGGTTATGCTGAACGCTAACGATGCACCTATCGGTACTCGTATCTTCGGCCCAGTAACGCGTGAGCTTCGCTCTGAGAAGTTCATGAAGATCATTTCCCTGGCGCCTGAAGTGCTGTAAAGACAGAACTCCGCGAAGTTCCAGTCTATGTAAAAACGCCAACTCTGTAACAGAGTTGGCGTTTTTGAGCATGAGCAGGTAGCAGGAAGCGATAAAGGTTTATTATGCGCAAAATTCGACGCGAAGACGAAGTTGTCGTTATCGCAGGCAAAGACAAAGGTAAGCGTGGCAAAGTACTGCGTGTCCTAGCTGACGATCGTCTGATCGTTTCTGGCATCAACATGGTTAAGAAGCACACCAAGCCTAACCCAATGCTGGGTAAGCAGGGTGGTATCGTTGAGAAGGAAGCTGCAATTGCGACTTCCAACGTAGCGATCTTCAACGCTGAGACTGGTAAAGGCGACCGTGTAGGCTTCAAGATTCTTGAAGACGGCACTAAAGTTCGCTTCTTCAAGTCCACCGGCGAAACCATTAACGGTTAATCAGGAGTTGGTGTCATGTCTCGATTGAAAGCGCTTTACAACGATTCCGTTAAGCAGCAGCTGAAAGAAGAGCTGAATAGCCCGAATGTTATGGCTGTTCCTCGTATCACCAAAATCACTCTGAATATGGGTGTAGGTGAAGCTCTGGGCGACAAAAAGCTGCTGGAAAATGCCGTTTCCGATCTGACTGCAATCGCAGGTCAGAAGCCGGTTGTTACTCTGGCACGTAAATCCATCGCGGGCTTTAAAGTTCGTGAAGGTTGGCCAATCGGCTGTAAAGTTACTCTGCGCGGTGAGCGTATGTGGGAATTTCTGGATCGTCTGGTGGACATCTCTATCCCACGTATCCGCGATTTCCGTGGCCTGAACCCGAAATCCTTCGACGGCCGTGGTAACTACAGCATGGGTGTTAAAGAGCAGATTATCTTCCCTGAGATCGACTACGACAAAGTAGATCGTCTGCGTGGTATGGATATCACCATCACCACCACTGCGAAGACTAACGACGAAGGTCGTGCTCTGCTGGCTGCCCTGCAGTTCCCATTCCGCAAGTGATTACGAGGTGAATCATGGCTAAGGAATCTATGAAGGCTCGCGAAGCTAAGCGTGCCAAAACAGTTGCTAAGTACGCTGAAAAGCGTGCCGCGCTGAAAGCACTGATCAAAAACCCTAACACATCTGAAGATGATCGTTGGGATGCACAGATCGCGTTGCAGAAGCTGCCACGTGATGCAAACCCGGTTCGTCAGCAGAATCGTTGTCAGCTGACTGGTCGTCCACACGGCGTACTGCGTAAGTTCGGCTTGAGCCGTATCAAGTTGCGTGAAGCAGCAATGCGTGGTGATGTACCGGGTCTGAAGAAGGCCAGCTGGTAATAGCTGGTTAAAAGGTAAGCTCGATGGTCAGGGCAGGAGACTGCTACCGCATCGAGCTGCACAAGAGGAAGTAGAAACGCATGAGCATGCAAGATACTTTGGCGGATATGTTTACCCGTATCCGCAACGGCCACATGTCTGAGAAGCTGGCCGTTTCCATGCCGTCTTCCAAGATGAAGGTTTCAGTTGCTAATGTGCTGAAAGAAGAAGGTTACATCGCAGACTTCTCTGTGGAAGGTGATGTTAAGCCGGTTCTGACAGTCGAGCTGAAATACTTCGAAGGCAAGCCGGTTATTGAAGAGATCAAACGTGTAAGCCGTCCAGGTCTGCGCATCTATAAAGGCGCTTCTGAGCTGCCTAAAGTTGCCGGTGGTCTGGGTGTTGCCGTTGTCTCTACCAACAAAGGCGTCATGACTGACCGCGCAGCACGTGCGGCGGGCGTCGGCGGTGAAGTTATCTGCACGGTATTCTAAGGGGTTATTACAATGTCTCGAGTTGCTAAAAAACCCGTCGTTGTACCTGCAGGTGTTGATCTGAAGATCGACGGTGCCTCTATCAGCGTTAAAGGTAAAAATGGTCAGCTGGCTCTGGATGTTCACCCGACTGTAGAAGTACAGCAGGGCGAAGCAGGCCTGACATTTGCGCCACGCGACGGCTCCAAACTGGCTCACGCTATGTCCGGTACTGTTCGCTCGCTGGTGAACAATATGGTGATCGGTTGTGGTGAAGGTTTCAGCAAGACTCTGTTGTTGCAGGGTGTTGGTTACCGTGCTTCTGCTAAAGGTAACAGCCTGAACCTGGTTCTGGGTTTCTCCCACCCGATTGATTACGAACTGCCAGAAGGCATTTCTGTAGAAGTTCCTAACAACACGACTGTTGTACTGAAAGGTGCAGACAAGCAGAAGGTTGGCCAGGTTGCTGCAGAAATTCGTGCTTTCCGTCCACCTGAGCCTTACAAAGGCAAGGGTGTTCGTTATGCAGATGAGTATGTTCGCCGTAAAGAAGCGAAGAAAAAGTAAGGCAGGGTCATGAACGCTAAGAAACAAGCTCGTATTCGTCGTGCTCGCCGCTCTCGCCTGAAAATGCGTGAGCTGGGCTCAGTACGTCTGTGCGTAAACCGCACTCCGCGTCATATCTACGCTCAGGTAATTTCCGCTGACGGCGGTAAGGTCCTGGCGTCTGCTTCCACTGTTGAGAAAGCGCTGCGTGAAGGCGTGACTGGCAATGTTGAAGCAGCTTCCAAAGTTGGTGCTCTGATCGCAGAACGTGCCAAGGAAGCAGGTGTTACTCAGGTTGCTTTTGACCGCTCTGGTTTTAAATACCATGGCCGTGTAAAAGCACTGGCAGATGCAGCCCGTGAAGGCGGCCTGGAATTCTAAAGGGGTCGAAGATGGCAAATCACGAACAGAAAGACGGTGACCTGCAGGAAAAACTGGTTCAGGTTAACCGTGTAGCCAAAGTGGTTAAAGGTGGTCGTATCTTCGGTTTCACCGCCCTGACTGTTGTTGGCGATGGTAACGGCCGTGTAGGTTTCGGTCGCGGTAAAGCGCGCGAAGTACCTGTCGCTATCCAGAAAGCAATGGAGCAGGCTCGCCGCAATATGGTTACTGTTGACCTGAACGGTGACACTCTGCAGTACCCTGTTAAAGCCCGTCATGGTGCTTCCAAGGTATACATGCAGCCTGCTTCTCAGGGTACTGGTGTTATCGCCGGTGGTGCGATGCGTGCAGTACTGGAACTGGCAGGTGTTCACAACGTACTGGCCAAATGTTATGGCTCTACTAATCCGGTAAACGTGGTTCGCGCGACTGTAAAAGGTCTGGCATCCATGAAAGCACCTGAAGATGTAGCTGCTAAACGTGGCAAGTCTGTAGAAGACATTCTGGGGTAATAGGCAATGGCTAAGAAAATTCAGGTGACGCTGGTGCGCAGCCCAATTGGTACGCTGCCAAAGCACAAGCTCTGCGTGAAAGGTCTGGGTCTGCGTCGTGTTAACCACACTGTAGAAGTGGAAGACACCCCGGCAGTCCGCGGCATGATCAACAAAGTCAACTACATGGTACGTGTAGAAGGCGAATAAGGGAGTTCACAGCATGCGTCTGAACACTCTGAGCCCTGGTGAGGGCGCCAAGCACGCACCGAAACGCGTTGGTCGCGGCATCGGTTCCGGCTTGGGTAAGACTTGTGGCCGTGGTCACAAAGGTCAGAAATCCCGCTCCGGCGGTTCTGTGAAGCCAGGTTTTGAAGGCGGTCAGATGCCGCTGCAGCGTCGTCTGCCAAAGTTTGGTTTCACTTCTCGTCAGGCTCGTTACGTGGCGGAAATCCGTCTTAACCAGCTGGCGAAGATCGATGCTGAAGTTATCGATCTGACAGCTCTGAAAGACGCCGACATCATCAAGAACGAGATCAAAGTGGCTCGTGTGATTCTGTCTGGTGAAATCAGCAAGGCCGTTACCGTTAAAGGTCTGAAAGTGACCAAGGGTGCACAGGCTGCAATCGAAGCTGCAGGCGGTAAAGTCGAGGCGTAAATGGCTAAACAAGGACAAATACCAGCGGGCATGCAGAGCGGACTGGGCGAGCTGTGGTCTCGTCTGAGGTTTGTTCTGTTGGCGGTCATTGTATACCGTATTGGAGCTCATATTCCGGTACCAGGTATCAATCCTGACCGCCTTGCTGCGCTGTTTGAACAGAATCAGGGGACTATCCTCAGCCTTTTCAACATGTTTTCCGGTGGTGCGCTGGAACGCATGAGTATTCTGGCACTGGGCATCATGCCGTATATCTCTGCATCAATTATTATGCAGTTGATGACGGTGGTCAGCCCGCAGCTGGAGCAGTTGAAAAAAGAAGGTGAGGCCGGTCGACGCAAAATCAACCAGTACACCCGTTATGGTACAGTGCTGCTGGCGACGGTTCAGTCGTTCGGTATGGCGGTGGGCCTTGCGAACCAGGGCGTAGCTTTTGCTGCTGATGCCAGCTTCTACTTTGTAGCAGTTGTGACATTGGTGGCTGGTGCTGTGTTCCTGATGTGGTTGGGTGAGCAGGTAACTGAGCGTGGTATTGGTAACGGTATCTCTATTCTGATCTTCGCTGGTATTGTGGCGGGTCTGCCTGGTGCGATCGGTCAGTCCTTTGAAGCTGCTCGACAAGGTGATCTGAATATCCTGGCGTTGCTGGCCATTGCTGTACTTGCGGTGGCAACAGTTGGTTTTGTTGTGTTCATGGAGCGCGGTCAGCGCCGGATTACAATTAATTATGCCAAACGCCAGCAGGGTCGTCGTGTATACGCGGCGCAGTCCAGTCACCTGCCGTTGAAAGTGAATATGGCGGGCGTTATTCCGCCAATCTTTGCATCCAGTATTCTGCTGTTCCCTGCCTCAATTGGTCAGTGGTTCGGTCAGACTGAAGGTATGGAATGGCTGCAGGATGTAGCGCTCGCGCTAGGTCCGGGTCAGCCACTATATATTCTGCTGTTTGCAATCTGCATCGTGTTTTTCTGCTACTTCTATACCGCGATTGTATTTAATCCGAAAGATGTAGCCGATAACTTGAAAAAATCTGGAGCCTTCATCCCGGGGATTCGCCCAGGTGAACAGTCAGCTCGCTATGTGGACACTGTGCTGAGCCGCCTGACACTGTTCGGTGCGCTGTACATCACGGCGGTATCTCTGATGCCCCAGTTCTTGGTTGTAGCCTGGAACGTACCTTTCTACTTTGGCGGTACATCTCTGCTGATTGTGGTTGTGGTAGTGATGGACTTCATGGCGCAGGTGCAGTCGCATCTGATGTCTCACCAATACGAATCACTGATGAAGAAATCCAACTTGAAAGGTGGTGGCGCAGGCTTTATGCGCTGACACCAGAGGACTGGATCATGAAAGTACGTGCATCTGTTAAAAAGATTTGCCGTAACTGCAAGATCGTTCGTCGCAACGGTACGGTACGCGTGATCTGCAAAGTAGAGCCGCGTCACAAGCAGCGTCAGGGTTAATCTCTCTGACTTTGGTAGTGGGAGTGCGTGCAGGCTTGCTTTAATTTTGAGCAGGGTGTAGTATTGCGCGCCTTCTACGAACGAAACGAATTGATCTTTGACCTCAGCACCCAGTGTTGAGGCTCAATAGGAGTAAGTTGAATGGCCCGTATAGCTGGCGTCAATATTCCTGACAATAAGCATGCGGTTATCTCCCTGACTTATGTCTATGGGGTTGGCCGCACGACTGCTAAACAGATCTGTGAAGCCTGTGGGATTGCCCAGGATACTAAAATCGGTGATCTGACCGAGGAGCAGCTGGATAGCGTTCGTGGCGAAGTAGGTAAACTCACCGTTGAGGGTGACCTGCGCCGCGAAGTCTCTATGAACATCAAGCGTCTTATGGATATGGGTTGCTTTCGTGGTATTCGCCACCGCCGTAGCCTGCCGGTACGTGGACAGCGCAGCAAAACTAATGCGCGCACTCGCAAGGGTCCACGTAAGCCGATCCGTAAGTAAGTGGTAAGCGATAGGAATTCCTAATATGGCAAAGCCAGGTAATCGCACACGTAAAAAAGTTAAAAAGCAGGTAGCGGACGGCTTCGCGCATATCCACGCCTCTTTTAACAACACGATCATCACCCTTACTGATCGCCAGGGCAATACTCTGTCTTGGGCAACTGCTGGCGGCTCCGGCTTCCGCGGTTCCCGCAAAAGCACTCCGTTTGCTGCGCAGGTTGCTGCTGAGCGCGCCGGTGTTGCTGCGCAGGAGTATGGTCTGAAAAACCTCGACGTGTTTGTAAAAGGCCCTGGGCCTGGTCGTGAGTCTGCAGTGCGTGCTCTGAATGCATGCGGCTACAAGATCGCAAACATCACTGATGTGACGCCAATCCCCCACAACGGTTGTCGTCCACCTAAGAAACGTCGCGTCTAATCTGGAGACAGTAATATGGCTCGTTATCTTGGTCCTAAGTGCAAGCTGTCTCGTCGGGAAGGTACAGACCTGTTCCTGAAGAGCGGTGTTCGTGCACTGGACAGCAAGTGTAAAGCTGAAACAGTACCGGGCGTACACGGTGCCCGTCGCAGCCGCCTGTCTGACTACGGTCTGCAGCTGCGTGAAAAGCAGAAAGTTCGTCGTATGTACGGCGTTCTGGAACGTCAGTTCCGTGGTTACTACAAAGAAGCGGCTCGTCGTAGCGGTGCTACAGGTGAAAACCTGTTGCAGTTGCTGGAAGGTCGTCTGGACAACGTAGTTTACCGTATGGGCTTTGGCTCTACTCGTGCCGAAGCCCGTCAGGTGGTTTCTCACCGCGCTATCACTGTAAATGGCCAGGTGGTGAACATCGCTTCCTACCAGGTTAAAGCCGGTGATGTGGTTGCAGTACGTGAGAAAGCCAAGAACCAGCTGCGTATCAAAAGCGCACTGGAACTGGCAGGTCAGCGTGCTCCTGTTGAGTGGGTAGAAGTAGACAACGCTAAGATGGAAGGCACTTTTAAGGCTGCTCCTGAGCGTTCTGACCTGTCTGCCGACATCAACGAACACCTGATTGTCGAGCTGTACTCCAAGTAACACTTGAACTCTATTTATTGGTGAAATTTTATGCAGCGTTCGGTTAACGAGTTTCTGAGTCCTCGCCATATTGATGTCCAGGAAATTAGTAAAACTCGTGCGAAAGTGACCCTTGAGCCGCTCGAGCGCGGCTTCGGCCATACGCTCGGCAATGCTCTGCGTCGTATCCTTCTCTCTTCCATGCCTGGCTGCGCCATCACGGAAGTAGAGATTGAAGGCGTGCTGCATGAGTATAGCGCCATTGAAGGGGTTCAGGAGGATGTCATTGAGATCCTCCTGAACCTGAAAGGCGTGGCCGTGGCACTGCACAACAGTGACGATGTCACGCTGACTCTGAGCAAAAGTGAAGCAGGCCCTGTTACAGCGGGTGATATTCAGCTGAATCAGGATGTTGAGATATCTAACCCGGAGCATGTGATTGCCCACCTGAATGAAGGTGCAAGCTTGAACTTGCAGCTGCGCATTACTCGTGGTCGTGGCTACGTCCCTGCTGACGTACGCACTGGCGACGACGAAGAAACGCGCGCTATTGGTCGTTTGCAGCTTGATGCGACTTACAGCCCTGTTCATCGCGTGTCCTATGTGGTCGAAAGTGCCCGTGTAGAACAGCGTACTGACCTGGATAAGCTGGTTATCGATATCGAGTCTGACGGTACTATTGATCCGGAAGAGTGCATCCGTCGTGCTGCAACTATTCTGCAGCAGCAGTTGGTTGTGTTCGTTGATCTTGAAGACGGCGCAGACCAGGCTAAAGATGAGCCACAGGAGCCGGAAATTGATCCGATCCTGTTGCGTCCGGTGGATGATCTCGAACTGACTGTACGTTCTGCTAACTGTCTGAAAGCGGAACAGATCTACTACATTGGTGATCTGATCCAGCGCACAGAGGTAGAACTGCTGAAGACCCCGAATCTGGGCAAGAAGTCCCTGACTGAAATCAAGGACGTGCTGGCGTCGAAAGGGCTGTCTCTAGGCATGCGCTTGGAAAACTGGCCACCTGCTAGCCTCAAGAACGACGATAAAGTCGCGTCCTGAGTTAGTGACTACAATACTCGTTTGGTAAGGATTTAAACATGCGTCATCGTAAATCTGGTCGCAAATTTAGCCGTACCAGTGCGCACCGCAAAGCGATGTTTAAGAACATGGCAGTTTCCCTGTTCGAGCATGAGCTGATTAAAACCACTCTGCCGAAAGCGAAGGAACTGCGTAGCTACGCTGAGCCGCTGATAACACTGGCGAAAGAAGACTCTGTAGCAAACCGCCGTCTGGCATTTGCACGTACTCGCAGCAAAGAAGCTGTAGGTAAACTGTTCAACGAACTGGGCCCTCGCTACGCGAACCGTCCTGGTGGTTACGTTCGTATCATGAAGTGCGGTTTCCGCGCTGGTGATAACGCACCAATGGCTTACGTTGAGCTGGTAGACCGTCCAGTTGTTGAGTCTGCTGAAGACTGATCTTTATAGATTAATTTTCAAAGACTGAATAAAAAACCCGGCTAATGCCGGGTTTTTTGTACTTGCGATAAGTGCACTACTGCCCTGCAATATATCCATCCCTCTCAATTTTGATATATCCGTTGCTGATATTATATCCGGCCTGTCTTAAAGAACTGCGTTCATCTGTCGTTACACGCCATTTTAAATGCAGTTGATAAGATGAGGAGTTACTCTGATAAATCAGCTCGCCTTTCAATGCACTCTGCTTGTCCGGGCTGCTCAGGCTGAGATAGTAATCATTCTGCTTGCAGCGAATACTGCCACGAACAGGCGGTAATGAAAGTTGTTCCAGTCTGCCCTGTGTAAGGTTGAACTCCCCATTCAGTTGTCGGCAGTTACCCTGTAGGTCAACATAAACCTGTAATTGCTGACTGGACAGTGACATAGCTGGCCATTCGGCTTTCTCTGCTTTGTATTGCAGCTGTATTGTTGTCGGTGAGGTTAGTGGAAGCGTAAGCTGTATGGGTGTATCACCTGTTGTTAGCGACCAGCTGGCGTCGAGTGCCAGCAGGCTGTCCGGTTCAAACTGCCATTCTATTGGAGTCATTGTCGGGGCCAGTGCAGTAAGCATCTGTGCTCTGCCCTGCCAGGGTGTGCCTTCAGGTGACAGCAGTCGCACAGATGCCAGTCTTGTAATAGGGTCGGCGATAAACTCTACCGGCATAAAAAAGACCATGGCAGGCAGATAGACCAGGCCTGCTGTGGTCAGAACTGGGCGGATCATTCGATCTCCACACGGATAAGTTGCAGTTTCAGATCCACCCGGCCGCTTCGCTTACTGGCACTGATTTCAACCTGCTCCAGCTGGATATGATTAAGTTCGAGTTGTTGCAATAGTTGCAGGCTGCTGTTGTAAGCAATATTGCTGGCAACTACGCTCATGCGGTTATCTGGCATAGCATTCAGACGGGCACGTATGCCACTGCGTTGTAGCAGTTGTTGCAGTTGCTGTTGCAAGGGAGCTGGCGTCTGATCAGTCTGCAGCTGGCGCAGTTGCTCCAGTCTGGTGCTGGCACTCTGCATCCAGGCCAGTTCCAGCTGTTTGTTCTCCAGCTGATTTTGCAGTCGTTGTTGTTCGGTCTGCAAAGGTTTTATCAGTGACAACCAGATTGCCAGAGCGATAACCAGTGGACTGGCCAATGTCAGTAGTCGCTGTTCCCTACGGGACAGGTTCTGAAACTGTTGCTGCAGTTGATGCTTTATCATGGCCTGTTTTCCTGGTGCATGCTCGCCAGTGAATAGTTCAGTTTGAAATGGACTGTTGCACCACGTTGGTCAGGTTCTGTCAGCTGGATAGCGATGGGCTGTATTACTAGGCTGTCTTTGAGGCGGCTGTAGCCCGCAGAACTTGCTGTTTCCAGCTGTAACTGCAGTGCTCTGTCATGGTTGCTGTAGCTCAGCCGGGTGGTTTTAATGGCTGCATCGGCCAGTAGTGGATTAAGTTCATAAATTCCCTGTAGCAGATAGCTTTGCTGATAGCGCGTTTCCAGTTGTTGCAGTTGATGCTGCATCTGGGCGCGGGGGCGTACAAGGTTGCGGGCATGCGGGAAGCTTTGTCGGAACTGCTCTTTGATAGCGACTTTATACTGGCTCAGTTTCTGTTGTTTGTAACGGTTATCGGTATGCAGGCTCAGGCTCCAGAGCAGACTGATCATCAACAATAGCAGTAAAGGCCAGCGTAGCGGTGTCAGTTGACTGAGCAGGCGGTCACGCTGGCGGTAGGTTCCTTGGCACAGATTCAGGCAGTTCTCGGTTTTGTAGTACGTTGCCATCAGTAACAACAGATCATCCACAGGAGGCTGTAACTGGATCTCCCCGGATAACTTATCCACAATCTCGGGGTTGTCAGTATGGAGTGTCAGCCGCACATCACCAGTTGTACACAGTTCTGAATCTGATTTGCTGAGCTGTTCGGCACTGTATTTCTGCCACCAGGCAGGCAAGAGTGATAAAGGGAGAGTGACACCGCTGTCCGGCCCCTGTATCAGCACCTGATCCGCCTCTGTCCATGCGCAGAGCCGATTACCCGGTAGCAGTTGCCGGTCGGCATAGCAGGCGCGAACTTCAAGCCCAGCTTCACTGAGTTGTGCCAACCAGGTTTCCATTAGGCTATGTTTGATCAGATTAACTCTGACCTGCCCTATTTTGATATTGCTATATACCAGATGTAGTTCTTCAATCGGGCTGCTCAGCTGCTCTTCCAGTTGAAAAGGCAGCGCTTTGAGCGCCAGTCGTGAATTGCCTTCCAGCTCTGTCCGGCATTCAAGCACCTGCTGGCCGGGTAGCAGAACAATCGTGGGATATTGCTGGCTGGTTGCTGCCAGCGTATATAACTGATCGGGTTCGATATAGCCTTGTTCAACAGATTGCTTATCGTACAGCAACCATTGAATCTGCTTTGCTGGTTGTAAAGGGAAACGGATAAAAAGCTGTCTGCTCAAGGGAAGCTCGCTCTGTCGGTACGGATAACAACCGCCTGATCGTTCTGTTGCTGTATCAGCAGCTGTTGCCGATGGTGACTGTGCTGGAACAGGCTGTAAACATCTGCCCGGAAGAATAATGACTCAAATCTCAGGCTGTTCAGTTGTGCGGTGGTTAACTCCAGCGCTTTCATCAGCGGTTGTTCCATCAGTCGGTCCGGCCGTTGGTAACCGTTTGTTGGACGACCGGCCAGCAGGGTCTGTGCCTGACTGACAGAAATACGGCCATGGCTGGCAGCATTGATAAGTACCGCCTGCTCTGGTTGCAGATGATCAATATTGATACTGAGGCCTGTGTAACCAGGCAGAGCACAGAGTTGCTCAAGCAGTGGCTGCAGTTTTTTATAGTGTGCCGGGCTGGCGTCAGGGCCGAGGTGCTCTGGCCAGAGCTGGGGTAGTATTGCCAGAGTGGTCAGGGTGTTGTCAGCGCTGTAGCTGTGAAGGTCAAGATAATCACTATTTTCCGCGCCCTGTGGTCGACGCTGGTTATCAGGGTCAAGCCAGTCCAGTAAGCGGTCGCTCAGTAGCTGGCGTTCAGCTTCATTAATATTGAATGCGCTCAGCAGACTGTTAAAACTCTGCAGATTTTCGGCCTGACGGATGCTTGGGGCCAGGCTGTTCAGGTTGAAGCAGTTATGACCGGAGCGAATCTGCAAGCGGATTTCATCTTTACTCCCTACTGGGCCGACAGGGTAGCGTTGCTGATCACCATTCACCAGTTTCATCACGGCACTCGGGCCTTGCTGTAATGCACTGTCGATCTGTTGTTTTGCCAGCTGCGCGCCACCATGGGCATACCAATGAGCCTGTTCCTGGCTTTCCCGGTTCAGTGTGCGCTGGGTGCTGAATTGCATACGGCCATTAATTTCGACCGCCAGCAGGCTGATGGTCGCCAGAATGGCCAGCACCATAATCAGCGCCACACCGGACTGTTTTGCGGCGATCTGGATTTTACCCGTTCGCTTGCTCTCGGTTGGCTCTCTCCCGGCTTGCGACTTCACTGTTGTACCCCTGTGATCAGTACAAACTGCAGACCACCCCAGGGCTTTGTTGAGAATTTCAGCAGGATGGCATCTGGTATCTGGTCACCCATGGGGCCGGGTTGCCACTGGGGATACCAGTTTTTACGGCTCAGAAACAGCAATTCGGGACTTTTTAATCCCTGCAACAGTACCCGGCGTTGCCAGGGTGCACCAGGGGCGGGGTCAGCCAGATCGACATGTTCACGGATCAGTTGCTGTGTCTGTACCTTGTATCGTACCCGCTGCAGTCCACTCCAGGGGGATGTTGCCCAGGGGGAAGGGCGGACAAATTCCAGCAGCAGGCCGTGTTCAGGATAGGGACTGCCATAACCCCACAGGGCCTGACGGCTATCGGGACTGAGGTTCAGGCTGTCGCTGGCGCGGTTGGCTCGGGGCAGCATAGCGGCGATATCCTGCTGCACAATCAGCAGCGCACGGTCGAGTTGCTGTAGCTGGCTGCTACGACTGTCCAGCTGCTCGGCGCTGGTCAGACCGCTACTCAGTACCAGGGCGGTACTCAGCCCCAGCAGGGCCAGCAGGCTGCTGGCGATAACCAGCTCAAGCAGGGTGAAACCGCGTTCAGCGGACATATTGATAGGCATTGAGTACCGCCAGTTGCGGGGCTTCGGTGGCGTTTGTATCAGCATTAAATATCTGCAATTGCAACCTGTCCAGCCCCCGGGTATCGGTACTCTGGCGTTCCAGCCGCCAGCGAAAGCGGTAGGGCCCCTGTTGCAGATCACCGGCGCTGGCCTGCTCTTCGCCCAGCAGGATCAGGTTGAGCTGATTGCGGGCACTCCACAGCGCCATCTGGCGGATCTCCACGGTACTCTGGGTACGGCTGCTGCTGCCCAGCACTTTCATCCAGGCACCTGCGGCCAGCGCAAAGATGGCAAAAGCCACCATGATCTCCAGCAGAGTAAAGCCGCGCTGTTTACCGGAGGCTGGTATACGGCGGTGCCGTCCGGAAGAATCAGCCACTGCGGTTATGCTCCTGTGGATAGAAAAAACGATCATCAAACTGTTCTTTCAAGACCTGCCGGGTTGCTGAATCTGTCTGATATAAATTCAGCCGGAATGGAGTGACCAGCCCCTGTGGGCTGAATAGCACCTGCGGTCTATCAGCTGTGGCTGTAGATAAGTTGCTGTTATCCAGTTGCCAGCGCACAGTTGTGGGCAGGTGCCAGTTTTCCAGTAGCTGTGTATGACTTTTGTGGACAACCGGCTGCCACTGACGGGTGCTGTTATTAGATTCCAGCGCCCGGACTTTGCCAGCAGCGGTGATCTGTAACCCCAACATACGGTTGCGTAGCACCGCCTGTTCATACAGCTGCAGGCTGAAGCGCTGCAGCCGTTCTCGTACCTGCTTCAGAGGCGGTGGTTTGCTGCTGTTCAGGTTCAGTACCAGGGCGCTGCTGAGCAGCCCGATCAGCACCATCACCACCATCAGTTCCAGCAGAGTAAAGCCCCTAACTGTGCTGGCTTGGCAGTTGAGTGGCAGGCGTTTACCAGTTACCAATATCGGCATTCAGCTCTTCACCGCCTTCCTCGCCATCGGCACCGGTGGAAAAGATATCCACAGCGGCATTTTCACCCGGATAGAGGTACAGGTACGGATTGCCCCATGGGTCCTGTGGCAGACGTTTGATATAGCCGCCCGGGCGGTAGTTTTTCGGCTCCGGGCCGTAGTCCGGTTTGCTGACCAGCGCATCCAGCCCCTGGTCGGTGGTCGGGTAGCGGTGGTTCTCCATCCGGTACAGATCCAGCGCCTGCTCCAGCGCGGCGATATCCGCCTGAGCCTTTTTCACCATCGCAGTATCCTGGTTCTGCAGTACATTGGGGGCGACCACCGCCGCCAGCAGGCCCAGAATGACCATTACCACCATAATCTCCAGCAGGGTAAAGCCGCGCTGTGCTGTGTACTGTTTATGCCGTTGCTGTCTCATGGGTCTCTCTCTTTGCATTAATCTGTCTTCTTTATCGCTGTTTTCTTTTATGCAGTCGTTTGTATGGCACTGCTGATCAGAAGCCGGAAATATTGTTGAGCTGCAGAATCGGCAGCATGATCGCCAGCACAATGGCCAGTACCACGGCACCAAACAGCACAATCATCAGTGGTTCGAGCAGGCTGGTGGCGATGCTGATCTGACCATCCAGTTCATCTTCCTGCTGGCTGGCGGCGCGGTTCAGTGCTGCGCCCAGTTCGCCGCTGTGTTCACCGTTGGCCAGCATATAGATGGCGACCGGTGGAAACAGCTGTAGCTGTTCCAGCGCACCGCTCAGGCTACCGCCTTCGCGGACCTGGCTGGTGGCCTGTTCGACCTGCTGGCGGATATAACGGTTGGCCAGGGTGGCGCGGGCGGTCTGCAGCGCTTCCAGTAGCGGTACTCCGCTGTGGCTCATAATACTGAGGGTGCCAAACAGCCGGGCGGTTTCCAGCCGTATCAGCACCCGGCCCATCACCGGCAGGCGCAGCAGCTGGCGGTGCAACCAGCGCTGGCGGTCAGGCTGGCGGAACAGCCGCTGCAGTAACACCAGGCTGACCAGCACGGCAATCAGTCCATTCAGGCCGTACTGTTGCAGGCCATCGGAGATGGCGATCATCAGCTGGGTCAGCCAGGGCAGGGTCTGCTGGCTGTGCTCAAACTGTGCCACCACTTTGGGCACCACATACACCATCAGCAAGGCAACAACGCCGCTGGCAACCAGCGCCAGTACCAGTGGGTAGATGGCTGACTGCAGTACCCGTGATTTCAGTTTCTGGCGTTTCTCGTTGTAATCGGCCAGCTGAATCAGCACCTGCGCCAGTTCACCGGACTGTTCACCGGCGGCGACCAGCGCCGGGTAAATTTCAGGGAAGGTCTGGCCCTGGTTACGCAGGGCGGCTGACAGGCTCTGACCTTCCAGTACCTGACTGCGCAGCTGTAGAATAATGGCGCGTAAACGGTGGTGATTACACTGGCGGGCGCAGGCACTGAGTGCTTCTTCCAGTGGTACTGCCGATTGCACCAGCGCTGCCAGGTGACGGGTAAACAGTGACAGCTCACCACCAGGTACAGAGCGCTGCAGGCTGAATCGACTGCTTTTCTGTTTAGCCTGGCTCAGTTCTACCGGCCGTAGCCCCTGCTCGCGCAGACGCTGGCGGGCATGGCGTTCCGAGTCGGCTTCGATAAAGCCTTTATCCTTACGGCCCTGCGCCGTCAGCGCCAGATATTCAAAGGACGCCATCACCGGCCTCCCGTACCGTACGCAGAATCTCGTCGGCGGATGTCACACCCTGCAGTACCAGATTGCGGCCTTCATCGGTCATGGTGCGCAGACGGCCGCGTAGCTGCTGGCTGATCTGATGCTCACCGGCACGGTCATGGATCATCCGTTTGATATCCGCATCGATGGTCAGCAGTTCATAGAGGCCCAGACGACCCTTATATCCGGTATGGCTGCACTGACTGCAGCCGCAGGCTTCATAGGCGGCAGCACCACTATGCTCAGGCTCTTCCAGCAGGCGAGCCTGTTCGGCACTCAGGGTTGTTTCCGACTTACAGTGGGGGCAGAGTTTGCGCACCAGTCGCTGCGCCAGTACCCCTTTCAGGGTGGAGGCCAGCAGGAAGGGCTCGATACCGATATCGCTGAGCCGGGTGATGGTGGCGATGGCACTGTTGGTGTGCAGCGTGGAGAGCACCAGGTGGCCGGTCAGACTGGCCTGTACCGCAATCTGCGCGGTTTCGCTGTCGCGGATCTCACCGATCATCACGATATCCGGGTCCTGACGCAGAATGGCGCGCAGGCCCCGGGCGAAGGTCATACCGGTTTTGCTGTTCACCTGGGTCTGACCAACGCCGTCCAGCGCATATTCAATCGGATCTTCCACCGTCATGATATTGCGTAGCCGGTCGTTCAGCTGCGAAAGCGCGGCATAAAGGGTGGTGGTTTTACCGGAACCGGTAGGGCCGGTGACCAGAATAATGCCATTGGGTTGCGCCAGCAGATCACGCAGGCGTTGCTCGGTATCCTCGGGCATACCCAGATGGGACAGCTCCAGATGACTGCCCTGCTTGTCCAGCAGACGCATCACCACCCGTTCGCCATGAATGGATGGCAGCGTCGATACACGCACATCCAGTGCTCGCCCGGCAATTTTCAGCGACACCCGGCCATCCTGGGGCAGACGCTTTTCGGCGATATCCAGCTTTGCCATCACCTTGATACGGGACACCAGTAACGGTGCCACATGGTGGCCTGGCTGCATGATCTCCTTGAGCACCCCATCTACCCGTAGCCGGATCGACATGCTCTGCTCAAAGGACTCGATATGAATATCCGAGGCTTGCAAGTTGAGCGCTTCGGTAAACAGGCCGTTCAGCAACCGGATAATCGGCGCATCATCCTGGCCTTCCATCAGGTCTGCGGCCTCTTCGCCCAGCCGGTCAAGATCGACCACCTCGTCCAGCTCCTGAATCGCGTCCATACCGCCACCATTGACACTCTGGTAACGGGTGCTGAGCTGGTCCTGCAGCGCCTGTGGTTCCAGTTGAGTAACCAGACTGGGCGCAGGGCAGCTGCGGGCGACCTCGGCCAGTGCCAGCGCCGGGGTCTGTTCGCTGTAGTACAGCTCGACCCCGTCGTTATGCTCAATTACTAGAAGTTGGTGGCGGTTGGCGAAGCTCCAGGGCAGCAGCAGGGTTTCGCTCATCAGCGGCCCCCGTCCGGGAAGCTGAAGGCCTCTTCTGCACGGGTCAGAGAGTCAGGCGATGGTTGCTGTGGTTGCCACTGCGGCAGCAGGGTGGCGTGACGCTCTGGTAGCAGGTTGATCCCTTCGCTGCGGGTATCGCGCTGATGCTGGTAGATATAGTTGTACTTCTCCCGGCTGATCGACGAGATACCGTTAAGGTCGCGTACGATGGTCGGGCGGATAAACACCATCAGGTTGCGTTTGACCCGCTTGCTGCTGTCCGCCCTGAAGGCCCGGCCAACCAGTGGCAGATCACCCAGTACCGGCACCTTGCTGGTGGACTCCTGAATATCCTCATCGATCAAGCCTCCCAGCACGATGGTGGCACCATTATCAACCAGTACCCGGGTCTGCACCACACGTTTATTGGTGATGATATCGGAGGCACTCAGGCCGGACAGCGAGGATACCTCCTGCTCAATGGCCAGCGCTACGGCATCGCCCTCGTTGATCTGCGGTGTTACTTTCAGTTTGACGCCGATATCCTGACGTTCAATGGTCTGGAACGGGTTGCCGTTATTATCACCTGCGGTAGAGCCGGTAATCACCGGCACTTCGCGGCCAACATGGATCGAGGCTTCTTCGTTGTCCATGGTCAGCAGGCTGGGTGTAGACAGCACATTGGAATCGGTATCGGTGCCCAGTGCCTGCAGCAGCGCTGCAAAACTGAAGCCGTCCCGGTTCAGCTTGCCAAAGCCGATATTGACGCCATCGGGCAGTTTGCCCAGTGCTTCATCACTGTTGTTGAGCAGGTCCGTAATGGTCGGGCCGTTACGGCTGAAGTTGATTGCACTGCCCACCGGGTTGCTGGAATCCAGGTTGTGGCCAAACATCCACTGAATACCCAGCTGACGGGCGCGGTCATCGGAAATTTCGACAACGATAGCCTCCACCAGTACCTGGGCGCGGCGGATATCCAGTTTGCGGATAACCGCCTCCAGCGCCCGGATAATATGCGGGCTGCCGGACATCACCAGGCTGTTGGTGGCTTCATGGCCCTCAATATTGATATTACTGCGCTGGGTCTGTTTTGTTTTGCCGCCCGCTTTCTGTTTCTCTTCCTGCAGGATGGCATCGCTGACGCTTTTCAGTACCTTGACCAGGTTTTCTGCCTTGGCGTACTTGAGATACACCACGCGGGTGTTATTGCTGGACTCGATGCTGGCATCCAGCTGCGTAACCAGATCTCTGAAGCGGCGGCGGGTGGCATCATCGGCGCGGATAATCAGGGTATTGGTGCGGTTATCCACCGCAATCAGGGTCTGGCGACTGCCCTGGTTTTTACTGCGCCGATTGGTCAGATCACGCAGCGTACGCTGCATCTCACTGGCAGAAGCGTTTTTCAGCGGGATCAGCTCCAGAGATTGCGGGTCGGCTTTATCCACACTGTCGATAATGCGGGTCAGGCGCACCACATTGGAGGCGCGGTCGGTAATCAGAATGACATTGGAGGTGTTATAACCGGTGATGGTACCAACCTTGGTATCCACAAGTGGTCGCAGGGTGGCAACCAGCTGGTTGGCATCGACATTTTTGACCGGTACTACCCGGCTGATAATCTTTTCACCGGGGGTCAGGCCATCGCCTTTCAAATCAACCCCTTCCACACGGGCGGCATGAATGGGTACCACTTTCAGAATGTTAGTACCGGTATCAATAACGGTAAAACCGTTCACGCTGAGCTGAGCGCGGAAGATCTCCAGCAGTTCTTCATGGGTCAGTGGATGAGGGCTCTGAATATCTACTTTGCCGCGTACTTTCTGGTCGATCACGATATTGGTGCTGGTCAGCCGGGAGATGGTTTTTATAAATTCCCGGATATCGGCGCCGCGCATATCCAGGGTAAAACGGTTATCGGTGTCTGCTGCGCCATCCGTGGCGGAATCTGCAGCTGCACTCAGCGTTGGCGTCAACAGGAGTGTTAACAAAAGCGTCAATGACAGAGTCAGTGACAGGCCAGCGCCGCCCAGAGCTGTCTTCAGGCCGGGCAATACAGCATCTCTCATTGTTATCGTATGTCCTGTAAGTCCAGTCGCTCGGCGCGTCCATTGCGCGAGATAATAATATGGTCCGGGTTTATTTCCATCAGGGTTTGCTCAGGGCCCGGCAGTTTCAGTGTTTCCCCTGTCATTACGATCAGCTGCTCCTTGCCACTGCGAATAATCGCGACGCCCTGCGGGCCTCCAATCAGGCCGACCAGTTTCAGATTGCTGCGTGGGCGGGGGGCTGGACGGGGGCGAGACTTACGGACAACCGGTGCTGCTTTCTGCTCATGGCCAAACAGCGGTTGCTGCTGCAGTGCAGCCAGATTGTAACAGGTACCGGGTTCGGCCTGGGGCGCTGCAGTAAAGGTATGGGCAGGTGGTAGAGGAGCCGGGTTGAACAGTGCATAAAGCTGCCAGCTCCAGTGTGCGGCCAGTATCGCCAGTACTGCGCTGAGCATAATAGTCAGCAGCCAGTTAAATGATCGCAACAGCATGTTTCTGCCCTGAAAACGCGGGTTTGAATTGTGCTGAGAGTATCAGGGCTTAAAGCAAAAACACAGCCATGCAGATCATCCTTCTGTCTGGCTGTGTGATGGTATGTGGGGATTGCAGCACACGGTTTTCCATTCAAAAACCGTGCGTTAAGGGGACTGTCTGAAGGGCGCTTTAAGCGTTCAGCAAAGGTTTAAGGAAACGACCGGTATGAGACTGTGGATGTTCAGCCACGGTTTCCGGGCTGCCGGTAGCGATAATCTGGCCGCCACCATCGCCGCCTTCCGGGCCCAGATCAATCAGCCAGTCGGCGGTTTTGATCACATCCAGGTTGTGTTCGATCACCACAATGGTATTGCCGTGGTCGCGCAGGCGGTTCAGTACATTCAGCAGCTGCTGAATATCGTGGAAGTGCAGGCCGGTGGTCGGCTCATCCAGAATATACAGCGTTTTGCCGGTATCCCGTTTTGATAGCTCCTTGGCCAGCTTGACCCGCTGGGCTTCACCGCCAGACAGCGTTGTTGCCGCCTGGCCGAGACGGGTATAGGACAGTCCGACATCGATCAGCGTCTGCAGCCGGCGCGCCAGTGCCGGAATGGCATCAAAAAACTCGCGGCCATCTTCCACTGTCATCTCCAGTACTTCGTCGATGCTGCGGCCTTTGTATTTCACTTCCAGCGTTTCACGGTTGTAGCGTTTGCCCTTACAGACATCACAGGGCACATAGATATCCGGCAGGAAGTGCATTTCAACCTTGATCACCCCGTCACCCTGACAGGCTTCACAGCGCCCACCTTTGACATTGAAGGAGAAGCGACCCGGCTTGTAACCACGAGAGCGGGCTTCCTGAGTACCGGCAAACAGTTCACGGATCGGGGTGAAAATACCGGTATAGGTGGCTGGGTTGGAGCGCGGTGTACGGCCAATCGGGCTCTGATCAATATCAATCACCTTGTCGAAATGCTTCAGGCCGTTGATCTTGCGATAAGGCGCGGCATCCAGCGTGGTTGCCTTGTTCAGTTCGGTGGCAGCAACCGGGTACAGGGTATTGTTGATCAGGGTGGACTTGCCGGAGCCGGACACCCCGGTCACACAGGTGAACAGCCCCACCGGAATCTCCAGTGTGACATCCTGCAGGTTGTTACCCGTAGCGCCGATCAGTTGCAGGGTTTTCTTTGCATCCACCGGATGGCGCTGGGTCGGGACTTCGATCACTTTAACGCCAGACAGATACTGGCCTGTTACCGAGTCCGGGTTGCTCATCACCTGGTCTGGTGTGCCTGCGGCGATCACCTTACCGCCATGCACACCCGCGCCAGGGCCGATATCAACCACATAGTCCGCCAGCCGGATGGCATCTTCATCGTGTTCTACCACAATCACGGTATTGCCCAGATTACGCAGGTGTTCCAGGGTTTTCAGCAACCGCTCATTATCGCGCTGGTGGAGGCCGATGGAGGGCTCATCAAGGATATACATCACGCCAACCAGCCCTGCACCAATCTGGCTGGCCAGCCGGATACGCTGGGCTTCACCGCCGGACAGGGTATCGGCATTACGGGCCAGTGACAGATAATCCAGTCCTACGTTAACCAGGAAAGACAGCCGCTCGCGGATCTCTTTGAGAATCTTGTCAGCGATCTCGGCCTGTTTGCCGCTCAGCTCCAGTGACTCGAAGTAACTCAGACACTGACCGATCGGTTTGCATACCACCTCCGGCAGGGTGACATCGGCAACATAAACATGGCGGGCATCACGGCGCAGACGGCTGCCATCACAGGACGGGCAGGGCTGCATATTCAGATAGCGGGCCAGATCCTCACGCACCATATCCGATTCGGTTTCCCGGTAGCGGCGCTCCAGATTATTCAGCACCCCCTCGAAAGGGTGGGATTTGCGGATAATATCGCCGCGATCATTCAGATAGTTGAACTCAACCTTGTCCTTACCGGTGCCCTGCAGAATCACCTGCTGGTGGGTTTTGCTCAGCTCCCTGAACGGTGTATCTATATCAAAGCCGTAGTGCTCGGCCACTGCCTTGAGTTGCTGGAAGTAGTACAGACTGCGGCGGTCCCAGCCGCGAATCGCCCCTTCGGACAGGGTCAGACTGTTATCGTGCACCACCTTGGCCGGATCGAAATACTGCCGCACACCGAGACCATCACAGCTGGGGCAGGCACCGTGCGGGTTGTTGAAGGAGAACAGCCGGGGTTCCAGCTCCTGAATACTGTGGCCACAGGTGGGGCAGGCAAAGCGGGCTGAGAACACCAGGTCTGCCGCCTCGCCATCCATCCAGGCGATACGGGCGATACCGTCGGTCAGATTGATGGCGGTTTCAAAGGACTCTGCCAGCCGGGTCTGCAGGTCAGCACGCACTTTGAAGCGGTCTATCACCACTTCAATATCATGCTTCTTGTTCTTATCCAGCTCCGGTGCACTGTCCAGATCGACCACAATGCCATTGATACGTGCGCGGACAAAGCCCTGGCCTTTCAGTTCGCTCAGGGTATGCAGGTGCTCACCTTTGCGTCCCTGTACCACCGGTGCCAGCAGCATCAGCTTGCTGCCCTCAGGCAGTGCCAGTACTTGATCCACCATCTGACTGATAGTTTGTGCCGCCAGTGGTTGGTCGTGGTCAGGACAGCGCGGCTCACCGGCGCGGGCGTATAACAGACGCAGGTAGTCGTAGATCTCGGTGATAGTTCCCACGGTAGAGCGCGGGTTGTGGGAGGTGGACTTCTGCTCGATGGAAATGGCCGGAGAAAGTCCTTCGATGTGATCCACATCGGGCTTCTCCATCATCGACAGAAACTGGCGCGCGTAGGTGGATAACGACTCCACATAGCGGCGCTGGCCTTCGGCATAGAGGGTATCGAACGCCAGTGAAGACTTGCCGGAACCAGACAGGCCGGTGATGACAACCAGCTTGTCACGTGGGATATCCAGGTCAACATTCTTCAGGTTATGAGTGCGGGCACCGCGTACCAGAATCTTATCCATCGGTTACTCTGCATCTGAACGAAAAAGCAGCATTATAGAGAGTTCACCCGGCTGCCTCCATCGGGGTTTATGGTCGGCTATCCAGTACGGCTGTGGTATGCTTATGGGTCAGTCAAACGATACTTCATGGCCCTGTGCAAGGGCGAAAACCAACCGGAGAGTGCAATGGCGCGCGGTGTTAACAAAGTAATTCTTGTCGGTAACCTGGGTGGCGACCCGGAAGTGCGTTACATGCCATCGGGTGGCGCGGTTACCAACATCACAATCGCAACTAGCGAGAGCTGGAAAGACAAGCAGACTGGTCAGCAGAATGAGCGGACAGAGTGGCACCGCGTAGTCTTCTTCAACCGTCTGGCTGAGATTGCGGGTGAGTACCTGCGCAAGGGTTCCCAGGTATATGTGGAAGGTTCTCTGCGTACCCGCAAATGGCAAGACCAGAGCGGTCAGGATCGTTACACCACAGAGATCGTTGCCTCTGAAATGCAGATGCTGGGCAGTCGTGGTGGTGATGCCGGTGGTTATCAGCAGGGCGGTTACAGCCAGCCTCAGCAGCAGGGTGGTTACCAGCAACAGGCACCACAGCAGGGCGGTTATCAGCAGCCAGCCGCTGTGCCTCAGCAGGCTCCGCAGCAGAGCTACCAGCAGCCAGCGGCTGCACCAGCCCCTCAGCAGGCACCACAGCAACAGCCTGCTCAGCCACAGCAACCAGCTGCGGGCTTTGATGATTTTGATGACGACATTCCGTTCTGAGGGATACCTTAGGGCAAGCTGAGCAGAAACAACAACAGTCGCTGGTGCGGCTGTTGTTGTTTCTGAATGTTGTTGTGTTCGGGTGAGCCAGAGGCATCATATTTGCCTCTGATTCTTTATATGCAGTCTGGTCGATATAAAAGTACATTTGACAAATGTGGCAAGCTTCAAGGCTTTTTTTACACGGGTGGCATTTTCGTTTAAGTGTAAAATCTGGTTGGTAGGCTTTGTAATCTGACGATCTGTATAACTGAGCAGAAGAGGGATAACATGCAGCTTTAGTCTGAACTTCTGTGTGTTTCATGTAACGTATCTGGATCTTAAGTACCCGTTATATATTAATCAGGTGGTAGTTTTTATCAGAGCAGTCTCTGAAACGATGAGGCTTATAACCGAGCATGGCTTGCCCACCCCAAAATAGTTAAAATTTATAATTCTGAAGTGGGTGTTGTCACGGAGAGAAAGCGCCTGCACAGGCTTAGTCGTTAAGGTATTTGTTGGCCTGACTCAGTGTATCCATGATTTGGGGAAAATCTGGTACATCACTTTCCCATGCCAGCACTGTAGGACAGTCTGAAACTTTTGACTGAGCCAACTGGTACAGCTCCCATGTCAAGCTGGATACAGCTTCTTCGCCACAACCGGAGGCAGCCAGGTTCATTTGCATAATACGGTTATGAGGAAGATTGTTTATATAGGCCACAGGATCAAACCCGTGGTTTTTTGATGATTTAATAAGACTACTGATGTTTAGCATAATGCCACAATCAGTTTCTTTACATAGTTCATTTATAAAACCATTTTCACTTAAGTATGAGTTTTCAAAATCAAGATAAGTGCTAGGATTCTCAAGTATAAGCTGGCGCCCGAGATAATCCTGAACGATATGAACTTTTCTTTTCATATTGTTCAGTGTTTCTTCACTATATGCGATTGGAATCAGGTCGTGTGTGTTTTTATTCGCTATGCCTGTCCAGCAAATATGGTCAGAAACCCAAGGTGGATTAATTTTGCAGGTTATTTCTTTCAGTGATGATATATAATCAAAATCCAGGTCATCATTAGACCCCATAGATAGAGATGCTCCATGTATTGCTACAGGGTAACGTTCACTAATCCGTGACAGCATATAATCAGAAAATCCATACCGGCCAATGAAGTTTTCACTGATTATTTCAAAAAAACTTACCAATTCAGATTTTTCTTCATCAAGAGCAGGGTCGAGATCATGTTCAAGAAGCCATTGAAAGTTTCGATTATATAATCTGGTGCCAAAGTGATGGCTATTTAAGCGCACGGTTTGATGTTCTAGTCCTGTAGATAACATATGAATCCTTTTTATACAGAGCAGACCAAGGTTGATAGAATTTTTTATTTTACATATGTTTATGATTGTTGTGGATTACATCATATTACAGGGTCTTGCTTTATATTATAGTGATAGAACTATGCAAGGTTATGTCAACTGTTTCAAAAACAGCACCACTTTGTAACTGGATTGTTACTAATATGGCTTGCCAGGTGTGAAAAGGTGATGTAGCGCCGATAGAAATTACATAGCGGATTGAAGGTTCAGGCTGGAGCACAGTAGCGATATCACGATGTCTGGTGCTGCATAGCGCTGAGAAAGTGTCTGTTGAAGGGGCTTCTCTGTTGTTCTTCGCGATGAAGAGAAAGCGATGATTGGATTGAGAGCGGAAACGTTAGCAGGATGCAGTCTTCCTTGTGTGGTAGCTTCAGTAGAAGCGCTGAGGTGGTGCTATGCTGGTTCGTTTGACATGAAAATCAGTAATGCACTTCCTGTGGCTTGTCTGATATAACATGGCATGACGGGGCAGGACTGGTTCAGAAGCGTATACAATCAGGCTGACCTTGAAACATAACTAAACTCCAGCCTGAGAAATGGAATGACATTATGGCAACTATCAAAAATCTGGTTACTGGTGAACTTGTCGAGCTTCGGGTTCACCATCTTATTGGCAGAAAATCTGGGGCTGTAGATACTTTTTTGTCATCACCAGATGTGTCACAAATGCACTCTACCATTAAGTGGAATGGTGCAGAGTGGAGTGTTGAAGATTTTAGTCGAAATGGTACATGGATGGACCATAAAAAGCTTGTTCCACGCCAAGCTTATACTATGAAAAATGGATCTGTAATTAGATTTGGTAAGAAAAATGAAAGTTGCTGGGAGGTGGTTGATCTGATGCCTCCAGTTGCCTCTTTGGAAAAAGTTAGTGATTCTGGTGTTATTATAGAGCTGGAAGATAGTATGTTAATTCCGGGTCAGGAAATTCCTGCTGCATCTATTTTCAAAGATGGTCTTGGTAATTGGCTATGTGATATTGATGGTGATATTAATCCTCTTGAAAATAATCAGATAGTTAATATTAATAATGAGATGTGGCGCTTTTATAGTGATCAGCCACATTATCTGACTAAAAATTATGAAGGTGAGCACCTTTCAAGCGGTACAGTCGCTATATTTAATACAAGCTTGGATGAAGAACATGTTTCTCTGACGCTGAAAAACAAGGAGGCTGTTTTTGATCTTGGTGAAAGAATACACCATTACTTATTGCTGGTGTTAGCAAGAAAGCGTATCGAAGATCGTAATGCTGGTCTTGATAGCCTTACTCAGGGCTGGATCGAGACGTCTGAGCTTGTGCAGATGCTGGGAATTGATGAATCCCATGCGAATATTCAGGTTTATCGTGCCCGTCAGCAGGTTATGAAAGCCGTTTCTCTCAAAGATCTGAAAACAAATATCGTTGAGAGGCGTAACGGTAGTCTGCGTTTCGGATTGCAGAATATACAGATTATTCGGGGCGCACTGATTGAAAGTGACTCTATCAGCTTAGAAAATAGTCAGATGATGACTGCTTGATCAGTAATAATAAATAATATTACAGCATATCTGATATTAAAATGAGGCTGTTGTGGTGCTTGATAGTGATTTAAACCCTGCTGGGTATTCGATAATCGATCTGATTGGAGCAGGGGGGACTGCCCAAGTATATAAAGCAAGACAACATAGTACTGGGCAGAGTGTTGCGCTGAAAGTTGTTTCAGATAATAGTCCGGGTGTCAGAAAGCGGTTTAGTCGTGAAATTAGCCTCTATAAAAACCTGCAACACCCTAAAATTATTCGTATTCTCGATTGTGGCGAGACCGCTGGGGGCTTTCCTTTTGTAGCACTTGAGTATCTGACTGGAGAAACGCTAGACCAGTATCTTATCCGGCATGGCTGTTTAGGGTTTGAGACTACAATTTACATTATGTCTCAGGTATTGGACGCTATCATATTTTTTCACAGTGAAGGTATTGTTCACAGAGATATAAAGCCCTCGAATATCCTGATTGTAGAAGGCCATTCTGGCTTGGATGTCAAAATTTTTGATTTTGGCTCAGGCGCACGTACGCTGGATACACAGTCTGAAGAGTACTTGCAGATAACGACACAGTGGAGTGTACCCGCAACGGCTGCTTATACTGCACCAGAACAGTTACGAGGGGCTGCGCCTGATGTTCGTTCTGACATTTATGCCTGGGCATTAGTGTTTGTTGAGTGTTTAATTGGAAAGCCACTTGTCAGTGTATCCTCGACGATTGAAGCTGTGCATAAGCAGCTGATAAATCATGATATTTCTTTACCACTGTCGATATCATCTCATCCTGTAGGAGGGCTGCTGCGTCGTGCATTAAAGAAACAGACTGAATACCGTCTGGCCAATGCACAACTTGTATGGAATGAGCTTCAGAGCTTAAAAGCAAAAGTACTCCCTCCTTTGCCTGTGCTTGAGGAGGCCGACATACCAGATGCTGAGCGGGGCTATCAGGCACTAACAGAAGTCTTGCCAGAAACTTATCATACACGCAGAGATATTGCTGCCCTCTGCATCAGCATTGATGTGGCGTCTATTGGGGAAAGCAGGGCTGACCCGGAAGATGTGGTCGCGATACAGGATCTCTATCTGAACCGCTGTGCTGATTTTGCCGCACGTTACTCGGGCACTGCAGTGGATTACTTTTCAAATTGTGTACTGATTACTTTTGGGTACCCTGAATCCAGTTATAATGTGGTCCATTCTGCACTGCAGACAACACATAATATTATTTCCCAACTGCTTGGTGATGGGCCAGAGAATAATGACCTGTATGTAAGTTTCAGAGCTGGTATTGATATTGGCCCTGCTGTTATTGGTGCTGATGGTGCCCCAAGAGGTATTCTTATCAATAATGCTCAGCTATTATGCCAGTATGCTGCTGCAGGCAGTGCGCTGGTAAGCGAGCACCTTATCTCTGCAAATAAAAAAAAGCGCCTGAACTTCAATTTTGAATCAGTTGATTATGTCACTAACTCTTCGACACTGAAAGCTGCACCCTTTGTGACTGACTACAGTTTACCTGGCACAGGTTTGCTTGACTTTTGTGGTCGAACTGAAGAGTTAGGTTTACTTTATGACTTTTGGAAGAATCAGGCTGAAAATACAGGGAAAATGCTTATCGTTAATGGTGAAAGTGGTATTGGTAAAAGCCGATTAGTAAATGAATTCTCATCTGCTCTTTCGAGTAATGGTGTTATCACACTACGTATAAACTGCTGGGAAGAAAAAAGAAATATACCTCTGCATCCAGTATTTGAGTTGATTTTTGGCTATCTGGATGTCCCATTCGACCAGAATAAACTGAACCAGTATGATCTGGCAACAACAAAGCGGCTGCGAAAGTTCTGCCAGACATACTACGAGAAACATGAAGATTTGCTGGCAATTATAGCCAGCTGGGCAGGGATTTCTCTGTCTATTATGCCAGAACTACCACAGTACTCTGCACTGCAGCAGCGTATGTTGATTATAAACTCGGTAGAAGCCTGGTTGAGAAGTATCAGCTCGGCCAGTCGAATTCTGATTGTAGTTGAAGATATTCACTGGGCCGACCCAACAACCCTTGAGTTTATACGGCATATCCTCACTTCCGGACTGGATAATATAACACTGGTCGCCAATAGTCGTGAAAAAATAAGAGAGCCCGTTTCAAGTGGGCTCTATGAAATGCTATTCCTGGGGCCACTATCCCGTGATGATATACATGAACTGATCTGTGGGCGTGTCGGTAATGATAATGTTAGTGAGCAGCTGACAGATAAAATTGTCAGTACTTCAGATGGTGTTCCTATCTATGTTGAGGAGATGGTTGATTACTTTGTCACCCATGAAGAATCGCCTGAAAATATACCTTTTACCTTTAAAGAAATTCTGGGGAGGAAATTGAAAAGCCTGGGTGCAAGTGCCCGAACGATAAAACTGGCGTCTTGCGTAGGGCGAACGTTTTCGCTGGCTCTGCTTGCAACGGCTTCAAGCATGGCATTTGCGGATATTGAGCTGCAATTGCAGCAGATGGTGGCAGAACGGTTGGTGGTGCCCATGAGCGATAGCAGTACAGAGGTGTACTGTTTTCGTCATATGATGATTCACGATGTTATTCAGCAATCCATGACTCGTGCTGAAAAGCTGGAAACTCACGCGGCAATTGCATCAGCGCTGTCGCAAAGTCGAGCGTTTGAAAATGAGCATCAGCAACTTGCACTGCACTACGCTGCGGCGGAAGAGTATATGCCAGCGGTTCATCATGGTATCAGTGCCGCACAGCAAGCGTTGTCAATGGCGGCAAATGAAGATGCTGAAATACTGGCAACGCAAGCTATGAAATGGGCTGTAGAGTTACCAGATACCCGGAAACTACAGGCTGAGTTAGCACTTAATGATATTCTTACCCAGAGTCGTATGCTTAAAGCCGGGTGGGCTGACGAAGGTGTAAGAGCCTCTGCTGAGTATTCTCTGGCACTGCTTGACAAACTGGATTCAGTTGCAAATGATGATCATTATGCCAGTATCTGGTCGTTGGCCATTTATTATCATGTTGCTGGTGAAAGAAAGACAACTGCTCGATTGGCAAGCCAGCTGGTTGATGAAGCGCAGAATAATTCAGAAGTTTTATATTGTAATGCGCTTGGATTGAGGGGGCAGGCTGCTTTTATTGATGGTGAGTTTGAATATGCTCAGAGTTGTTTTCAGCAGGCCCTGGAGATTTATGAGCCCGAAGCACATCGCGCGCAGCTTACGCCGAGTGGGCTGGATACTAAAGTCTGGAGTTTATCTCAGCTAGCAACAATGTTCTGGCTGACAGGCTCTTATCAGCGTTCCATTGTTACCAGCATGGAGGCTTTGCAATGGGCCCGGAAGCTCAAACATGTTCCGTCATTTGGTATCGCTTTAATGTACAGGGGTATCTTGTGCCACATTGCAGGTGTAAAGCCGGAAGCACTTCAGGCAAGTAAGGCTTTACTTGAATTGGCCCAAGAGTACGACTTACCTGCATATATGGGCTATGCAACAGTTCAGCATGCGTGGGCCACCTCTGACGAAGCAACCCTGTCCGGTATATTAGCTTCCTTAAGGCAGATGGGGTGTCAGTTAGGAATGTCGCAATTCGATTCGTTGCTAGCCGATATTTACTATGAAAATGGTCAGATTGAAGAGGCTATAAGTTGTCTTGAGCAGTGTATGGATTATGCCAAGAGAACAGGAGAAAAGTATTACCTTGGGGAATTGACTCGAAAGTTTAACTATGTAAAGGCGGCTAAAGATTCAGTGGGTGACGGTGGTGTAATATCTGATGTGGCTGGTGTAATGTCAGCGATGAATCACCCTGTATATAATATAGCGCATTCGTCCTTCAGATTACCTGATGGCTTCTTGGAGCTTTCAAGTTAGTGGCTATCCGGTTTTATCTGTACCTTAAAGTTTAGATCAAGGAGATCTGTCATGTCAGACACATCAAAGGTTAAGGGTCCGACTTCAACGTATCAGGATTTCATTAATCTTCGTGCTGTTATTGTTCGCTCTGTTGGCCTGGGTTGGCGGAACAAAAAATTCCAGAAGGAGTTCATGAAGGATCCTGCCAAGGCGATGGAATCGACTTTTGGTTATAAGTTTCCTTTCGGATTTGAGTTCAGTACATGGGATGCGGATAACTCATGGACACCAGAGCTGACAGGTGGCTGGTCTGGTGAAAATAACAGATTGGTAATGATGTTGCCACCGAAGCCTGAAAACCCGGAAGAGGCAGCTGAAGCGTTGGCTGCGTATAACCTTGAACGTTTGAACTTTTTCTCCAAGTAAGGAAGCTGATCATGGCTTACGATAACGCTATACCATCCTACGAGTCTATCCTTGAGTTTCAGGAAGTTTATCTGCGAGCGATAGCACTGGTATGGTCTGATGAGTACGAAAATGGTGATGACTCAACCATGCGGGCAGAGTTCATGGCTGACCCTATTCGTTTCCTTCAGGAAAAATTTGCTTACAACTCTCCATGGAACGTTGATCTTCGCGTAGAAGATATGAGTGAGGGTAGTAAGAAGAAAAAAGCCAGCAAGTGGGTTTCTGGTAAAGGTAATGCACCTGGTCACTGGAAAAACCTTGCTAAAAACCGAGTTGAATTTGGTTGGCCTAAAAAGCCTGATGGAAAATACGCTGGGTCCGAACCATTGGCACTTGCTGCGTATAATGATTCAGGCCCAACTTATCTGTTTACTTGCTGTTAATAAATAAAATTATAGGCGAGTAGTCATATGGCTACTCGCTTTGTTTTTAATGCGAAAGTGCTGTTATGACTGAATTTAATCCATTTAAAGGCCTAAAAGATTCCCTTCTTTCAATTAACCCTGTCTTTAAAAAAGCTTCCCTTTCAAGAAATTCAGTTTTTTTTGTTGGCGAAAAAAATAAAAAAGCTATAACGGATGAAAAGCTTGCATTCATTATAAATAAATTAGGCTGCAAGAGGCCGCGCTCTGATCTGGCAGAGGAGTGCGGTCAGCATATGGATATATTTCAGTGTGAAATGCTGATTGATCACCTTATTGCAGAAGAATTTCTGGTAGAGGAAGATATATTTTCCTCCGATCAATTGCAGAACAGACATGAGGTCAGTATTGATGTCTGTTCGGAGTATGGTTCGGGTATGCTGGAACAAGCACTGGCGAACCAGCACGTCTACATAGATGATAGAGCGCAGTCACGTGTGCTGATAGTAGATGATTATCTGCAGATAACTCCTGAACGGCTGATTAGCGACTGCACTTATCTGCCGGTAAAAGCTGTGGGTAAGCAGATACTGGTTGGGCCATTGACTGGTGGTGAGCGGGGCGTCTGTCCAGTCTGTTTGCAATACTGGATACGTCAGAATCGGCCGGTTGAAGCAGCCTTGCAACGCGAAATCAGCGATGATCAGATATTGCCGCCGTTACAGGCTGAAGCACCTGAGATTGCCTGGGGCCTTGCTGGTGACTGGTTGGCGCGTTTCTTTGCTGCAGATACCTCGTTGGAAGTCGATAAAATTATCGAGTTTGATCTGAGTAATTATCAGGTACGACAACACTCCGTCACCCGCCGACCACAATGTTCAGTATGTGGTGATCCACAGTTTATGATTCGGCAGGCTCAGCAATGCCCAATGTTATCGGAGCGGCCACTGGAAGTTTATGAAGGGGGCTACCGTGTAGTGTCCCCCGAAGAAACCTGGCAGCGCTATCAGCATCTGATCAGCCCGCTCAGTGGTCCTATCTGCTATCTGCATACAATGCCAGGACGGCATCGAGAGGATCGTCCGGTATTTGCAGCAGGTTATCTGGTGACACCGCAGAAGATGGTGGCTGATTTTCGCTTTGATCGCCTCTGCTCGGGTAAAGGCCGTACTATCAGTCAGGCGCGTGCCAGTGCACTGTGTGAAACACTGGAGCGTTACAGTGGTGTTTATCAGGGTGATGAGTATCGCCAGTCAGGTTGTATGCAGGATTTCAAGGGTACTGCGATTGATTTCAATAAGTTGCAAAACTTCAGTGAGCTGCAGTTTTCGCAGCGGGGAGTGATCAACAATCTCAGTGACGATCGTCGTCGTCAGGTGCCTGAGCCATTCAGTAAACGCACACTGATTGACTGGACACCTGCCTGGCACCTGTTGAGCCAGTCTATGCGCTGGGTACCGCTGAATTACTGTTATGCCGACGCACCGGATAGCAGTGGCGGTGACTATGGTATTCACAACCCGAACGGTGTTGCCGCTGGTAATTGTCGCGAAGAAGCAATTATTCAGGGGTTTCTTGAGCTGGTCGAGCGTGATGCGGTAGCGATCTGGTGGTATAACCAGCTAAGGCGGCCTGCTGTACCGGCCGCCTATCAGGCTGCAGCTTTTGTACAGCAGAGCCAGCAACAGTACCAGATACAGGGTTGGAATTTGTGGTTACTGGATCTGACCACAGATCTACAGATCCCGGTCTGTGCTGCGTTAGCGCAGAATCCGGACACGGGCCGCTTTGCGATCGGGTTTGGTTGTCATTTTGACTGGCCACTGGCCATTGAGCGGGCGCTGACTGAGCTCAATCAGTTACATGATCTGACCGGTAAAGCACCTAACCCCTGGGACCATGACGCTTTGACATCAGCTGATTTTCTGTTCGTACATGAGCATGTTGATGCCGCAGTCTACAATCCGATACAAGGTGGTTCGCTGAAAGAGGTGATTTTGCGGATGGCGCAGCGTATTGATTCGGCAGGTATGGAGTTGCTGGTCGTAGATAAGACACGCCCGGATATCGGGTTGCCGGTAATGCAGGTGATTGTGCCTGGTCTGCGTCACTTCTGGCCCCGATTAGGTGAGGGGCGGTTATATGATGTACCGGTACAGATGGGCTGGTTGGCAAGGCCCAGAACAGAAACAGAACTGAACGCTGTGCCATTATTCTTATAAGGAGCCAGCTGGTTACTGCTGATCTGGTATGAGGGGTGGCAATAAATCTTTGGCCACCCTGCTGCTCGCGCCTTCGAAAGCTTGTGCAGCACAGGGTCTGTAAGGGTGGTAGCCCTGTTATCTGCATGAAAGGCTTTGCCTTTGCTTGCAATTTTGCCTTTGCTTGCAATAAAGGGCATACAGGGCCTGTTTATAAGTATCCTCTTCACCCGGTATCAGCGTTGAGAGAATACTTCCCATTTTACCAGGTACAGGTACGTTAATAAAAGGTTTGAGTGCATCAGTGTTTGCCAGACTCTTGATAGCATTGCCTTTCCCCCTTTTTCAGGCTGTTAATGTTATGGTGGCTCTTTAAATTAGATATGATGCAGTTGTTATATAGTAATAATAACGATTATGGTGTGAGTGTAGGTGGTATTATGATCTATTTATATTAACTTTGTTTTTTTAATATGATCTTTTTTATGGAATGGTCTTCGTTTCTGGGTTTTGATATATGGTTGTTCTTGTTTATATGGTTAATGTGAGAGAAGGTTATCAGTCTATAAAAGGTAAGTGTATTACAATATATTACGCCATGTTGAGGTGGTCATGGTATATAGTTAATTCTGAATCATGTTGCAGAAAATTCGATAAATCTATATCGTTGGCTGTTTTAAAGATATACAAATCAGATCTGTCACGGGTTTTTAAGAGGAATCCGTGCTCTATCTACATAAATGCTATGGCATAACTATCTTTTTAATCAGGTGATAAAGCACTATTGAGTGTCACTGACTTATACGCCCAGTATCGGCGGTATTTTTAGTGATGTATACAGTAGCGAGAGTGCCAGCAGTAATATCAGTGTACCACCCAGTGCACCTGCACTGAGGGCCGCGAGAAGCCATAGTGGTGATGTGTGTTGTGTCAGTGTTGTTACCCAGGTTCGTGCTTTTGTGGCCAGTATAGCCAGACTGACAACAGTGATTGCAGTTCCGACAGACATGGCGATTACTGCCGCTGTGCCGTACCACATCACGTCTATTACTGAAGCCAGAATCAGCATCAGTACAGCACCGCTGCATGGACGCAGGCCAATCGCCAGCACGACGCCCGCTGCTGCGTATCGGCTGTCTGTCGCAGCTGTTTCTATATGGACATGATGGTCGTGCAGGTGGTAACAACCACAGCCAGTTTGTAGCGTATTATGATCATCGTTATAACGGTTGCGTGACAACGCATTAACGTTACGTATCAGCGCTCCCAATGCGCGTACCAGTATATAAAACCCGGCTAGTGCCAGTAACACAAAACTGGTTCGTGTCGTCCACAACGATGCGGTGTCGGTTTCCCGTGGTAGCCAGCCTGCCAGGCCAATCAGACCTGATACCAGTAGCAACGCTGTCAGTCCTTGCAGCATGGCCGCAGTAATGCCCATGGTGATACCACGCCTCAGCTGGCTGCGGTGGGTTAGTAGATAAGTTGTCAGTACGGCTTTACCGTGACCCGGCCCGGCAGCGTGAAAAATGCCATAGAGAAAGCTCGTCAACACTAACGTCCAGCCAGCTTTATCTTTGCCGCGTACTGCACGTAACTCTCGAGTCAGGGTTCGGTGAAGCTGACGTTGCTGTGACCAGACCCAGGAGACAGTCTGATTCCATAGCGACACTTCCTGTCGGGTAACGGTGTACGCCCGGTTCTCAGAGTCGCTGTGTTTGACAGATGCAGCCTGAGACAGTACGGCTGCCTGCAGACTTGTTGAGAGACACAAAGCAGTAAGCCATGTAACCAGAAGTGTCGCGAAGCTGTTCATTCGCATCGAATGGTTACCGTTTCTGCAAACTGGTGCCCCAGGCCTGGACTCCCTTGCTCGTGAATGCCGAGGGATGCAGCATAAGCGATCAGAGTGGCATCAGGGGTAGCCGGGTCAAGGCTGTAACGACAGTCATAGGGCGCGTCTTTAAACCGTATCGCCGAGCTTTCCTCAGCATGTAACATCTCGAAATAGTAAGTTGGTTCTGCAACCTGGTAGATAATATCGCTTTGGGTCGGGTCCAGTGGTGTTCTGATTGATAGACTGAGTTCTATTTCAATGCGGTGTTCGTGAATGCGGATGCTGGTGCGCTCAGGTGGGCCAAGTGCTACTTTCATGCCTTGGTATTCAAGCTGTAGAAAATAGTGGTGTGGTTTGACATTACGCAGCAGCCGTTCCAGTACCAGACTAAGGCCCTGAGGATTGGCAGCGGCTTCGTCAGCCAGTAAGACCGAGTAGTAGTCATCAAACCACCAACGCATAGTTACACGATTGATCTGCCCTTGCGGGTTGAAGTGCCACTCAGTGAATACATCAATCCAGTTATGCGGATGGGCGCGTAGTGTGGTGCTGATAAGTAGCAGGCTGGCTATCAACAGCGTAAATCCGCAATGGCTCAAAGAGCAATAGCGTTGGCGTAGAGGTGAAATATACATCAGGGGCGGGCGTCCAGATCATCAGCATGGCATTGTGTCTGAGTGTTGTATGGTCTGTTATCCGGGCGCGAGGCATGCCTTATATCGTGTGTCATCTGTGGCTCTTATATGTGTTAGTGACGCAGCATCGGGATACTAGGATAAAATGTTATAATATAACATTAATGAGGTCGTGTTGCTCTGTGCATTAATTGTTGCCAGGTCGCAGTATGGTCAGCCACCGGCTGGAGCTCACTGAACGTAAGATCTGTAGAATCCAGCCTGAAGTACTACCGTGATTTGAATAATGCGATTGATACAGTTTTCGATGAAGGTCTGAAGCCTGAAGAGATGAGAGACTGGCGGGGGACCCCGTCATGACAGCAGCCATAACGGGGTCAGGTTACTGGACTAAGGGAGTGGTGAGGCGAGTATGGTTATGTACTACACCGATCCACCAGATACACAATCGATTGGTAATCAATCCCGGAATGCTCGCTCAGGCCGATCTCACAGGTACGACTGGTGGAATAACCGGATTCACAGTGACTTACCTGTTCAGCCAGTTTGCTCAGCGCAGAAGCGTTCAGTTGCGGGGTGGTAAAGCCTTTATCACCAGCAAAACCACAGCAGGTGATCTGCTCCGGCACCACCACGTTATCGCTACAAGCCTGCATAATAGCCAGGGTTTTATCGGCCAGCCCCAGGCGGCGGGCGGAGCAGGTGATATGCAGCGCGACCGGCTCGGATTGCCTGTGCAGTGGCAGTTTGTCCAGCAGGTAGCTGTGGATAAATTCCACCGGTTCGAACAGTTTCACGTTACTGTCCTGTTCAGCCATATGCTCTTTTAAACGCATCACACAGGGGCTAGTATCGCAATAGACCGGAATTTGCCCCTGCTGCGTAGCGTCCTCCAGCATGGCCAGTGTCTGCGATGCTTTTTGCTCGGCCTGGTCAAACATGCCCTTACTTTTGAACGGCATACCACAACACTGATCGCCCAGTCCGGCCGGGTAGATCACCTCGTAACCGGCGCGGCGCAGCAGTTGTTCAGTTACCTGCTGCAAAGACTGCTGAAACTCAGCACCACGAGCCGGGCCCATGGTGCGGCTGGCACAGCTGGGCAGGTATACCACTTTCAGTTTTGGCTCGCTGTTTTGCGGTGTACTTGCAATTGGCGCATCGCTGGCGATCAGTTTTTGTGTCGGGATTTTCGGTGCTGCGGTCGGTGTTGACGGGCTCCAGTGGCCAATCCGGTTACCGGACAGTTTACGGGCGCTACGGGTAACCGCCCCCATCGCTTTGCTGCCCAGCAGGCGGTGACCACCATCAGCGATACCAAACGCAGTCCGAGCTGCAGAGGCCAGGCCGCCAAAGTGATCGGCGGCCCACTGCGCCATATTGCTGTGGCTGGCGTTGCGTTCATGGCGCAGATCACGGATCAGGTCGCCGGTATTAATCTGTACCGGACAGACAGTGGCGCAGAGGCCGCAGCCAGCGCAGGTGTCGATCCCCATGTAGTCGTACTGCTCTGAGAACTGGTCAGCATCTTTGCCTTCCAGTCGCATCAGCTCGCGGCGGGCAATAATGCGTTGGCGTGGGCTCAGGGTCAGCTTGCGCGAGGGGCACATCCGTTCACAGAAACCGCACTCGATACACTGGTCGACCACCTCGCTCACTTCCGCCAGCGGTTTCAGATTGCGGATATGCAGTTGTGGATCATCGGTGATCATTACATCCGGGTTCAGGATGCCTTTGGGATCAAACAGTTGCTTGATCGAGCGCATAATCTGATAGGCCTCATCGCCCCATTCCGACTGTACGTAGGGGGCCATATTACGACCGGTGCCGTGCTCGGCTTTCAGGGAACCGTCGTAGCGATCCACCACCATCTTGCACACCACATCCATAAACTCATGGTAGCGCTGTACTTCAGCGTCAGTCTGGAAACCCTGGGAGAAGATAAAGTGCAGGTTGCCATCCAGCGCATGGCCGTAGATCACGCCATCGTCGTAGTTGTACTGCTGCATCAGCTGCTGCAGTTCTACCAGCGCATCGGCCAGCGATTCAATCGGGAAAGCCACATCTTCAATCAGGGCGGTGGTGCCCGGTGGGCGGGTTGCGCCTACGGCTGGGAAGATCCCTTTACGCACCTGCCAGTAGGCGGAGTACTCCTCCGGGCGGTCGGTAAACTGCGCCGGTACTGCCAGTTCGAGGTCGGCAATCATCGCTTCCACTTCAGCCACCTGTTGCCACAATTGTTCCGGGTCATCGGACTCAACCTGCACCAGCAGCGCCGTCGCTCCGGCTGGAATATCGGCCAGATAGCCTGGTACGCCGTCCATGTGTTGTACCGCTTTCAGGGCGTAGTAGTCGATCATCTCGGCGGCGCTGACTGGCGCTTTATCCAGCTTGAAGCGGGTGACGGCGATACCCGCGTTGCGAATATCGTTAAATACCAGAAAGGCGGAGGCTTTGTGTGGATGAATAGTGATGCTGCGATGGGTGATTTCAGAAATAAAGCCCAGCGTGCCTTCAGAGCCAATCATCAGATGGGCCAGCATATCGATCGGGTCGTCATACTCCAGCAGACTGCGCAAGCCGTAGCCGGTAGTATTTTTGATCTGATATTTACGCGCCACACGTTCTGCCAGCGCCGGGTTGCTGCGCAGCTGTTCCGCCAGCTGTTCAAGGCCTGCCAGTAGTGGCCCCTGTACCTGACGAAACGTTTCGCGGCTGAATGGATCAGCGGTATCCAGCACCGTGCCATCCAGCAGAACCAGCCGCATACTCTCCATCATGGTGTAGGTGTCGAGCGAGTTCATCCCGGCGGCATTGTTGATCGCCATACCTCCGACGGTCGCGGCATCGATGGAGGCAGGCATCAGTGCCAGCATTCGCTGATGTGGTGCCAGTGCGCGGTTGGCTTCGCTACCCAGTACACCACACTGCATCTGAATGCGGGCACCATCATCCAGTACGGTCAGATATTTCCAGTCGGAGGTCAGCGCCAGCATGATTGAGTCGGTGATCGACTGACCAGACAGGCTGGTACCGGAGCCACGGAAACAGATCGGCAGCTCCAGCTCGGCGGCCAGCCGCATCAGTGCGATCATTTCCGCCTCATCTTTTACCTGTACCAGAATCTGTGGCACCAGCCGGTAGAAACTGGCATCAGTACCGTAGGCCAGGGTGCGAAAGCGGTCGGTGATCAGACGTTCTTCAGGGATAAAGGCTCGGGCTTGCTGGTAAAACTGTTGATAGGGGCTGCTGAGCATGAGGCGTCTCCGGACGAGCTTATTATTATGGGAATTCAGATGAGGCCATGGAGTATAAAAAGACACCTGTGATTAAATAATAGAAAGAAAAGAAGCTGATAGTTTCTATATGTTGATTAATCAGTTTTGTAATGGCTTCAAAGGTGGTAATGCGATGCGCGTTGATGATCTGATGCTGTTTGCGCTGGTGGTACGGCTGAAGTCTTTCCGGGCGGCGGCGGAGCAGCGTGGCGTGGCCAGTTCGGTGGTAAGTAAACATATCTCCCGGCTGGAGTCTGATCTGGGCACCCAGCTGCTGCGGCGCAGTACTCGTAAGCTCAATATGACAGAGGCGGGGGAATTGCTCTATAAGCACTGCCAGATGCTGGAGCAGAATGTTGCTCTGGCCTGTGATGAACTGAGCGCCTATCGGGCAGAACCCTCAGGTGTACTACGTATCAGCGCGCCGGGTGTGTCCGGCCAGCTGTTCCTGCCCAAAGTCATTCGCCGTTATATGGCGATGTATCCCGGTGTTGAGGTGGATATGGTGATTCAGGACCGCTTCGATGATCTGATCGAACAGGGCTTTGACCTGGCAATCCGCACCGGCACGCTGGAAGACTCCAGTCTGATCTGCAAACGGCTGGTCACTTCCTGCTGGCATGCCTTTGCATCGCCTGACTATCTAGAGAAACAGGGTGTACCCCAGAACCTTGATGAACTGGCCGGGCATGAATGCCTGCTATTCAGCCATCAACAGACCGGCGAAGCGGATTGGCCCTGTATCTCTGAAGCGGGGGAGAGCACTGTCAGTGTGAATGGCCGTTTCCGCGCCAACTCTCTGCTGGCGCTTTGCGAAGCGGCGCTGGATGGTATGGGCATCGCTTTTCTGCCGCTTTATATGGTGCGCCATGAACGCGCCGCCGGGGCGCTGGTGCCGGTGCTGGAAAGCCAGCTTTATCGCCGGGTAGGGATCTATGCCCTGTACCCGCAGAGCCGGTTCCTGCCGCCGAAAACACGGGCCTTTATCGAACTGCTGGAACAGATGTTTGCGGCAGAGGAAGCGTTGTTTCGGCATTGAATCAGCAGAGACAGGCCCGAAATCTACTTATTTTGAGATCATAAAAGCGCTTGTCGGGCTTTGAAGCATGGCTGACAATTACGCCAATTAATCTTGATATAGACCAGTCTCCTTGAATTGACTGTTCTGACGCGAAAAACAGGAAAACTGAATGACAAGCACTCAACAACGTGCCGCTCTGCATCGCCAGATATGGGCGATTGCTAATGATGTACGTGGCGCAGTAGATGGCTGGGACTTTAAACAATATGTGTTGGGCGCTCTGTTCTATCGCTTTATCAGTGAAAACTTTGCGGCGTATATCGAAGCGGGCGACGACGAGGTCAATTACGCTGATTTCCCGGATGACAGTGAAGTACTGGCAGCAATCAAGGAAGACGCCATCAAAACCAAAGGGTACTTCATCTACCCTGGTCAACTGTTCAGTAAGGTGGCAGCCAGTGCGAAAAAGAATGAACGTTTGAACACTGATCTGGCAAACATCTTTGATCAGATTGAAGCCTCTGCCAGTGGTTATCCCTCTGAGCATGATATCAAAGGTCTGTTTGCTGACTTTGATACCACCAGTAATCGACTGGGCAATACGGTAAAAGATAAAAACAGTCGTCTTGCGGCGGTGCTTAAAGGTGTAGCGGAGCTGGATTTCGGTGATTTTGAGGGCGCGCAGATTGATCTGTTCGGTGATGCCTATGAATTCCTGATCTCCAACTATGCTGCCAATGCGGGTAAGTCTGGTGGCGAATTCTTTACCCCGCAGCATGTGTCCAGACTGATCGCCCAGCTGGCGATGCACAAGCAAACCAGTGTGAATAAAATTTACGACCCGGCGGCCGGATCAGGCTCTTTGTTGCTGCAAGCGAAAAAACACTTTGATGCCCATATCATCGAAGATGGGTTCTTTGGCCAGGAGATTAACCACACCACCTATAACCTGGCGCGGATGAACATGTTTTTGCACAACATTAACTACGACAAGTTCGATATCCAGCTGGGTAACACGCTGACAGCGCCACACTTCGGCGACGACAAGCCGTTTGATGCCATCGTTTCCAATCCGCCGTATTCGGTAAAGTGGGTGGGTAGTGATGACCCGACACTGATTAATGATGATCGCTTTGCGCCTGCCGGTGTGCTGGCTCCCAAGTCGAAAGCGGACTTCGCCTTTGTGCTGCATGCACTGAGCTATCTGTCGGCTAAGGGCCGGGCGGCTATTGTCTGTTTTCCGGGCATTTTTTACCGGGGTGGAGCTGAGCAGAAAATCCGTAAATACCTTGTTGATAACAACTATGTTGAAAGCGTGATCTCGCTGGCACCGAATCTGTTTTTTGGTACCACCATCGCGGTCACCATTCTGGTGTTGTCGAAGCATAAAACGGATACCACCACCCAGTTTATCGACGCCAGTGGTCTGTTCCAGAAAGGCACCAACACCAACCTGCTGACTGATGAGCATATTCAGCAGATTATGGAGGTGTTTGATAGCAAGGAAAATATCGACCACCTAGCCTGTTCCATCCCTCTGGAAGAGGTAGCCGGGAATGACTACAACCTCTCTGTCAGCGCCTATGTTGAGCCTGAAGATACCCGCGAAAAGATTGATATCAAGGTACTTAATGCCGAGCTTAAAACCACCGTCGAAAAGATTGATCAGCTGCGCCAGGACATTGATGCAATTGTGGCAGAGATAGAGGCAGAGTAGATGGCAATCAGCAACAGCCAGGCGACTGAACTGGGCAAACGGCTTCGGCAAGGCCCGGTACTTGAGAACGACCTGTCGATGCTTGATGAATTTCGGCAAACCTTCTCTGATGTGGATGAGCAAGCCTGGCGCACCATTCGTTCTGCGCTTGCAACGGTGGAGTCTATTGGCTGTACGATGACCAAACGCAAGCGTAAAACCCAGCAATCGATTGTCGATAAACTCCGTCGGCAACCCAGATTGCGATTGCCTCAGATGCAGGATATTGCAGGCTGTCGGATTGTTATTGAGGGCGGTGTACAAGATGCCAGTCACCTGAGTACCTTGCTGACGGATGCTTTTGAACCCCCCTGGGTGTTAGAAAGTAAAGATCGCCATGCCCATGGTTACCGGGCCACCCATATTATCGCCAGCACGGTCAATCAGGCGGGGCAAAAGAAAGGACAGCAAGCGAGCAAAAAGTTTTACGAGATACAACTACGAACCTGGGCACAGGATATCTGGGCTAACCTGGTTGAGAGTCTGTCAGACCAGCAGAACACCCTTAAATATGGTGGCAGCGAACAAGAACAAGCGCTAATGAATCAGCTAACCCGGTTAGCCGAGCGATTCAGCCGGATAGACCAGCAGGCCCATCAGGTGTCATTCAGTCAGTACCAACATCAGATAGAGGAGGCGATTAAAGATGTACTATCTCATTGAACACAATCGCACCACAAAAGAGACCCTTCATCAGGAATTTACTGATTACGCAACTGCGCAGGAAACGGGCCTGCAAAAAGAACAGCATTACCTGCATAACAAACAGCATGAAATGGAAGTCGTGGTGTTTGAAGCCGACTCGCTGGAGGCCTTGAAGCGCACACATAGTCGGTATTTTGTACAGGAATCAAATGATAGCAGCCAGAAAGTTAATGCCGTGGGGGCTGTGGTTGCGGTGGGCCTGGTTGGACTGGCGGTTTATCTGTTGAGCAAGAAATGAAATACACAACGAATCAGGCCGATATGACAGCGGAACAGAACAAGGTAAACAAGATAACGGGCTTTATGGAAAAACTGCTGGATGGGGTTGAGGTGGAGTGGAGGGCGTTGCGGGAAGTTGCGGAAGTCAAAACTGGACAGAAGCCACGCGAAATTCTGGATTCGTTTACTGAATATGATTATATCAATGCGGGTACTTCTCGCTCGGGATATTGCAATGAAAGTAACTGTGAGGGCGATACGGTCACCACTCCTTCAAGAGGCCAAGGTGGTATAGGGTATGTCGGATACCAAAAGTTGCCATTCTGGTTGGGTCCTCTTTGCTACAAATTAAGGTCTCGTAATTGCAGTGTTATCCTGAATAAATATCTATTCTATCGCGAATTCAACTCCGAAGTGCAACACTCCTTATCTCAAGCAGTTTTCAGATAGTTATCAAATACTGTCTGAGGCTGCTTGTACTCAAGGCATTTCCGAGGCCTCAGGTTAAGCCGTTGCTGGGCCTGTGCCAGCTGCTCACTCGTCACAGTGCGCAGATCACACCCCTTCAGCACATACTGACGTAATAAACCATTAAAGTTCTCATTCAGGCCGCGTTCCCAGGCTGCGTAAGGGTTCGCAAAAAAGAACGAGGCCTCCAGTGCCTGCGACACTCTCTGATGCTCTACAAATTCTGAGCCGTTGTCCGCTGTAATGGTATGCACCTGTGCTCGATAGGGTATCAGCATGTCAATGATGACATCAGCAACCGCGGTGGCCGTTTTCGCTTCAACTTTCTGAACCAGGTACATACGACTCTTGCGCTCTGCAAGGCTGACAATCGCGCCTGTGCCTTGCCTGCCCATCACGGTGTCGACTTCCCAATCACCGAAACGACTGCGTTCATCAACAATGGCGGGACGCTCAGCGATATATACCGGATCAGGTATGACTGAGCGCCGACTCTTCTTTCCTTTGCGATAGCGCTTCTTTCCCTGACGCAAGTGTCGATACAGCAGGCCACCTGCCGCTTTGTCCGCTGCAACGTGTTGATAAATCCACTCGTGACTCACGCGATAACCGAGGCGCTTACCGATTGCACTGATCTGCTCAGGGCTCCAGTCAAGGGAG
>JAOXSF010000183.1 GCA_025800125.1 Marinobacterium sp. | reverse complement strand
GTTGGCCGGTGAAGGGCAAAGCACGCAGGCCCCGCAGACTTTCATCAGCGCGCTGCTGCTGCAAAGCCTGTTGCTGGCTGGCGGTTAGTCGGCCTTGCCATTGCAGGCCAAAGCCAGACATCCACTGACTGGCACCAGGTTCCAGTGCCCGAATCGCCAGATGACTATCACCGTTAAGACCGGCACGAATATCCAGTCCGATATAGAAATCCGCTTGCCGTGGCCTGGCACACTGTAACTGTGCCAGCGAGCGATGGTGTTCCAGCGGAGCATCATCCGGATACCAGGCCAGCTGGACACCAGGCTGACTGATCAACCGGTTAAACAATTGTTGACGAACTTCATCCCGCAAACCGTCAATCGCAGGTTGTAGCCGGTGCTCCTGCATCGCCACCAGCTGGCCGGTACGTCCTTTAAAGCGGGGATGCCGGGCCAGCTGTTCCGTTAACCAGGGGCTTAACGTGTTGTCCAGCCAGGGTTGCAGACTATCGGTTCTTGCCGGTGCGTGCGTGCGGGGCGAGCTGACACAGCCGCTCAGCAGCAACAGTGTAAGTAACAGCGTGATATATGGCATAGTTTTCCTCCGTTACAGGCGATAACGGACACCTGAAGAAAACCGACAACATCTGACAAAAAACGGGGTTACGGGTGCGAGAACCCTGTTATAAAAGCCCGGATCAGGGCACTACCCCCTGATTAATCAGCTGTGCCACCTGGCTGCAAGCCTGATCCGGGTCACTGTTCCAGCGGGCCAGACGTTGACTGAACGGACTGATCGGTTGTAACCCGGCCAGTTGTTGCTGCAAGCTTTGACGAAGGCCATCAGTAGCTGAAAGGGATACGGTATCTTTTTTCATACACTGCACCTGCTGGAGCAGGCTCAAGCGCCCAAGTTGACGGTGCAGACGCTGACTTTCCTTACTGCACAGACCATTGCTGTGCTGACAGGCGCTTGAAACAGGCAGGCTGTTAATAATGGGTAACCAGTCTGAACCAGGCTGGTTGAGGGCCTCCAGCCCCTGGCGCAAGCCGATCCGGAATGCCTGACGGGCCGGCTGTGCAGGGTCTTGCCACTGACCCACAGCTTTGTAATCGGTCGCCTGTTGCTGCCATAACCAGCGGCTTGCTGACGGCAGCCCACTATAAGGGTGATACGCGCTGTTCAGCTGAGCATCCAGATCGCTGGAACCGGTAGTATTCAAGGTGAGCATGACCGCAACAATAGTGGCAGCAGTACCCGCAACCATCCCGGAACGATAACCGCTATCCACAAGCCAGTCGCGCAGACGCTGTATCAGACCGGGCTGTTGTTGAAGTTGAAGTTGAGGTTGAGGTTGAGGTTGAGGTTGTAGCACAGATTCTGCGGCGGATTCAGCCTCGGCCAATTCTTCTGCCAACCGCTGATCGGCCTGCTGCAAGCTCGCCAGCTGCCCCTGGCAGATGGGGTCCAACTCAATAAAGGCGCTAACCTCACTGGCACGGGATGCTTCAAGTTGCCCTTGACGCCAAAGGTCAATTTCCAGCAAATCGGGGCGTTTGCCCTTAAGCGCAGAACCGCTCAGAGCCAGGCTCAGACTGGCGACTTCCCGCTCGGCGAGCACACCTGCTGCACTGGCAACGGCTTCGCCAGCCAGAGCCTGATCAGTATTTTCCAGTTGTCGCAGCAGACTGTTGCAGGCACTGTCTCGCGTCAACCACTGCATAACCTCGCTGGCGCGAGGTTCTTCAAGCTGGCCCTGACGCCATAGGTCGATCTCTAGCAGGTCTGGTCGGGCAGATGATGGGGCTGTGCTGTCCATCGCCAGCGCAAGGGCGGCGATACGTCGGTTACTCTCATTAGGATCTGACATGATGATTATCCTGAGGTTGAATAATGCAGGGATCGGTTATTACAATGAGCCGATTAACGGTCATCAACCTCGGTTTGCGCAGCTTTACGCTCACCCTTGGTGGGCTTCTCCCGTCCTTCCTCCAGCCCCATTCCAGCCAGCAGTACACGGGCTTTTTCCAATGCACGGTTTAACCGGTGGCGGGCTGTGCTCTCAGACACATCCAGTTCCTGGGCAATTTGCGTCCAGGGCTGTTCAGCAATCAGACGTCGCCATAACAGCGCCCGATCTTCAGCGCTCAGCTGCTGGCGTGGTGCCAGCCGCTGTTGCTGGGTCAGTAACTTGTCGGCCAGTGCACGAATGCCGTCGGGCTGGAACAATCGGCCCTCTTCATCGCAGCCCAGCAGGAACAGGACAATACGTTCCCGAGCCTGTTCATGGCTATCTGGTGTTCAGTTATCATCATCCGGACTTTCCACATAACCTTCGGCATTCTGTGACGTTTCCGACGTTTGCCAGCGATCACATTCTCTCATCCGCGACATCGCACTCAGCACTTCTGTCACCTGTGCAGCATTGAGTCGGTCGCGAAGCGCTTCAAGAATCTCACCATGTCCCAGCTGTTGCAGGCAAACCAGATCCAGTAACTGTACTGCAAGTTCGTTGCCGTAAAGTTCACGTAACCATTTCCGGGGACGGGGGCGGCCTTTAAGGGCACGCATGCGATCAGTCAACACATGCTTGAAGGTTTGCACGATATAGGCTGCGGTGACGGTCTGGTTTTGTCTTTCTGGCTGTTCAGATAACCGGAGTAGTCGGATTGCCATATCCTGGCGAGCGTCTTCCATAAGCTGTTCGACGGCACCATGCCAGAGATATTGCGACTGTGTACGGTTGATAAATATTGCGGTCCACTTTGCAGTGTATATCTGTTCACTCCACTGCCTGAAAGTGAGGCTCTCGGGTGTGATGCTATGCGTTTCGTTGTGCTCAGTTTTGTCGTCTATTGCCGAAATGAGTCCCTTTAGCCGATGTTCCATGACTATTATCGGAGCGGGATCATAACATGGGGACAAGAGGCCGGAGGGTTAGACTAACGTCGAAATCCAGCGACCTTAACGCCCTGATTTCAGTCAGGGCGTAGAGGGAGCTGTCTCCAGCCTCACCTGGCCATCAGCCTGAATACTGAGTGCTCCGCCCGTTGCTGTGCTGATCAGGCGCTGGATCTCGCCCTGCACGGCGGTCGGAAGCTGCACCCCCCAGCGGGTGGTGTTCAGTGCCAGACCCGTCTGCTGCTGATACTGTTTCTGCAATCGGTAGGGCACCGTACTGGCTGTCATCAGATGCAGCTGGGCCGGGCCCTGCTTCGAATGCCAACGTAACTGTTCGCTAGCCGGAGTCAGCTGCCAGCTTCGCTCACCATTCAGGGCCCAAAACTGGATTTGTTGCTGGCGAATCAGTGCCATCAGCGCCTGGGCCGATGCAAAGCGCAGAGTAAAGCCTTGCGGTGGCGGTGGCGGTGGCGGTGGCGGTGGCGGTGGCGGTGGCGGTACTGACTCAGGCTGCGAAATCGATAATTCATCAACGACTTCAGTCGCAGGTTGCGGTTGCGGTTGCGGTTGCGGTTGCGCATCCTGATGGGCCCGCAATTGCTGCACCAGTTGCTGATTACGGCGTTGCACTTGTTGCAGCGCGGCCTGTAGCTGCGCAACCTGATGATCAACCTCTACAGAGGGTTGCAGACGCTGTACCAGCGCAAAGATTACCACCAGACAGAGGGCAAGAATGGCCAGGAAACGCATCACATCGGTCTGTAGCTGTTCCGCTTCCAGCGCAGTTTCCAGTTCATTCAGATTGATGGCACTGTGCTGTCGCTGAATCATCTTTTCACCTCCGGTAGCTGAAAACGGAAGCCGTAGTCATACAACTGACGACGGCTGCGGGTCAGTTCGCGGTTTTCTTTATACAGCAACACCACCTGCACGTAGCCCAGCCCCAGTTCAAACCAGTCCAGTCGAACCTCGGGGAGCTGCTGCTCCAGCGTACGAATAAATGCTGTGGCGCGATAAGTCTCGCGAAACTTGACCAGCGGTAACTTTTTTTCAGCGCTATAGTTCCTGGTGTAGTCCCTGGTGTGCGAGCTTTCGGTGCGATAATCCGGCGCTGACGTCGGTTGCTGGCCCAGCACGTAGTTCAGATGTCGATAGATATAACCGCTATACCAGACCGCTCCTTCGGGCAAATTATGCTGACGCCGTGTGATAGTACCTGGACCATAGTTGTAGGCAGCAAGTGCCAGATGCAGGTTCTGATCGAACCGTCCAAGCAGCTCTTTCAGATAGCGGGCACCTGCCTCAACGTTAGTACAGGGGTCCAGCAGCTTTGTCCGCTCGGTGATATTCAGATGGCGAGCGGTTCCAGGCCACTGGATCTGCATTAACCCCAGTGCATTAGCCGATGATTTTGCAGTGGCATTAAAGTCACTCTCCCCACGAGCTACCGCCAGCAGTAATGCCAACGGTAGCTGATGCTGCCGGGCGGCCTGTTCAAAACAAGCTTGATAAGGGAATGTCATTGCGGGGGTAACAGGCCGCCGATTCAGAAACTGCTGCCATTGCTGTTCCAGCAATAACGGGCCTGTCGCTGCCCAGCCTGGCTGTGCCAGCGGCAGCCAGACCAGCAGCATCAGTAAAGACCCGTTCTGAAGGGCTCGACGCTGGCACCAACGGCTGTAAAACAATGAAAAAATACCCATGGTTACTCCTCCCTGTGGCGGGTGCTGGTAGTGATCGACAGTCCAGTTTTATCGTTGATGATCTGTTCAGCATGCGCCAGACTGATGCCGTTCTCCGTTAGCAGACAGATACGGTACACGCCGCTATCATCAGCCAGCCCGAGGCTCAACCCGGTTGTCTGCTGCAACCGGCTGGCGAAGCCCTGTGCCTGAAACCGGCTATCGAAGGCTTGCCAAAATGGCTGACAGTGTTGCAGAGCGGGCTCCGGCACAGCGTCGGGCTGCTCAACTGTGCGGGTTTCGTCTATCTCTGCTTCTACAACAGGGTCAGACATACTGTCTGTGTCTGCATCCTCCTGTTGTGGAGCTGGTTCTGCTATTAACTCATCATGGCTGGGCGGGCTATTGGCCACTTCGGTCGCTTTCGGCTCGGCCTCCTCTACAGTCAACAGGGCCCGTATTCTGGCGTCCAGGGTCTGAACAACCAGTCTGGCATTGTTCTGCTGCATG
>JAOXSF010000178.1 GCA_025800125.1 Marinobacterium sp. | reverse complement strand
TATCCGTCAGCAGGGGGTTATTAAATTACGAGCCGAAGGACTGTCGGTTCCTGCCAATGGAGGCCTGCGTAAGTCCGGTCACGCACCGGCAGCGGCCTGAGAAGTTGGAAGCCTCGCCCGACAGGGCGGGGAGCAGTCACATTCGTTAGAGCTGAAACTTGGCAAACCTGCACAGAACACATATCAGTATGCGTTACTGTGTCCGACAGATCGAGAAGACGCCGCGCTTGCGATTGTCGATATTTCACACGCAATGCCCAACACTCCAGAGAACTGGGTAAAAGTGCTGGCTATTCGTATGACCCCATATCTGGATTTACGCAATCCTGACTCAATGTTTGAACACCATGGAAAGCTGTCCGAGATGACGGCAAGGGTGTTAGGGGAACTGTTGGCCCTGATGGAGTCGAAGTTCCAGTCCCATCATCTGAAATTGTACGCAGACACACCAGCCGATATGAGTCTTCTGATGTCGGCAGTCAGCGGTACCGTAAAGTCAGAGATTGGCAAACAACTTAATATCAAAGCAGACAGCCATGGACGCTGGCTGACTATTACACACGGGTTAAAACGGAGTTAATACCATGACCAATACACAGAAAGAAGCGTTGATCGCCCAGCTGACAAAATCCATCCATGCAGAACTGACCAGAATGGGGCCAGAGGCCCAGAAACTGAGCTGGTTCTGCACACGCGAAGAAGCCGAAGCTGCTGCAACTGCAGCTAAGCAGGCAGCGTAATCCAGCCTTCCGGGAAGGGATGGCGGTTAAAACCCGCCATCTTGCACCGCCTTCCGCAACACTTCCAGCCGTGATCTTTTTTCACTGGCCACCAGGTTGTTAAACCGCATTGCATCTGCAAATGGCAGGTGGCAATTGCCTGTTTTCAGCCAGTCTTTGAATGTCTCGATGGTTGCCATCGAAACCGGCCCCACTTTCCAGCCCGGTGTAAAATTGGCTTTATAGGCATCAATCGCGGCAGAGCGTGACGGGTAGCCCAGCATCACTTTATGCTCATCAAACAGTTCTGTTCCCTGATCGATCTGATCAACCACATATACTGCCGGGCTCTGTTCATCTGGCCCGATATAGATATCAACATGATCACCGTCCGCGCCTTCGGTGCGTTTGATGTAGCCGTAGTGGTCAGTCATGGTGATTGACCATTTCTGACCACTGGGATCTACACCAGAGCGAGTGGAGCCGCGTGGGTTTTCAATAGCAATATCCAGCCCCTGAAACCTGATATGGCCCTTCTTGTAATTGCCGGATTCATACTGCGCCTGTGAAGGCTCTGGCAGGTCATTCAGCGGACTGGTTGCCGCCTCATTGGCGCTATCGTCCAGTGCAGATTCGGTGATTATCTGACTCATCTCGAAATCAAACGCATCTTTTAGCCGCTGAAACGATAGCGTTTCTGTTTTGGTATTGATTTGAGGGGTCAGCTGAAACGGCTCGCCCCCTCGGAGTAACTCAACGAGCGTGGCAAGATCCTGAGCCTGCTCAAAACTTGAGTATGCACCTTCGTGACGCTCATTAGACATAAAAAATACCTTTTTAGTATGTTATTGTGATGTCCTAAAGACATATAATACCGTCTGTTGCCTTCGACAACGAAAGCAGCAGGCCACGGAATTTAACCCAGCCCAGTTTGGGCACTTTCAGCTGACGACTATCACGATTAACGTGCAGGCTCTGGGTGGCAGTAAAGCTGCGGCGCGGGTCGCGCTTTGATTTGAACCGGGGGTAGCCGGGCGTCTGCCCCGCTTTTACCCGGCGGAAAAAATGCTTGAACGCTGCATCCAGATCGCGGCAGGCTTCTTTCAGCGCCTGGCTGTCTACCTCAGACAGCCACTCATGCTGTTTTTTCAGGCCGGGCAGGCGTTTCTGCAGGTCGATACTGCTGGGGTGTTTTGCCCCAGCTTCGCGTTGCTGCTGGCACCATGCCAGCGCGTCGTTATACACCCAGCGCACGCAGCCGAAGCTGCGGGCAAAAAATGCCCGCTGCTCCGCTGTCGGGTAGAGTCGGCACCGGTAGCCGATCAGCATGATACCGCCCCGGTCAGTCGCTGGCTCAGCCAGGCTGAGTACGCCTGCGGGTCGCAGGCAATGCCATTATTTGCCTGCTGTAGCAGCACCTGATCATCACCATGCACGGGCTCACCAAATGGCAGCCGGGCCAACAGCTCATCCAGTACATTCAGAAAACCGACTGCCTGGCCGTGTCGGGCATCGTCCACCGGGTTGTGGGACATGCGGGTCAGCGCCAGTACGGCATCAGACAGGCAGCCGCCTGCATAACCGTGTATCGCCAGATGATTGAGGTAGATCCGGCCCAGTGCCCGACCTGTCTGCAGGCCGCCCAGGTGGCCGCCTGTGTTGGGTACCGCCCAGAACGAACAACCTGGCCGGTCATCAGCATCGCCAATAAATGGCAGTCGGTGAGTGGGGTGGAGTGTCGCGGCGCGAAATGACAACGCCGGTGGTGTAGCCTGTACGCAACAGGCTGGAATTTCCAGCGGGAGAATTGAATCAGCCATACCTGGCCTCCTTTGGATTTTTCGAGTTTGCCCATATTAAATGGGTGTCGGGACGTTCGAACAGCTCCAAAGCGCTGCGGGCTAATTCCCCTGTCGGGTATTGTATTCACCGCCCTCCCGACATAACGCAGACGCAATTATGGCGTGAGTTGCCTGATTTCAGGCACAAAAAAACCGCTGGTCTGTCGGGTGCGGTGTCCGCTCTGGAGAGGTTTCGACGCCTCGTGCCAAAAACCTACTGCGAACAGCGCGCCGTGTCAACCGAAAGATCAGAGAATTAAGTAGTCCGCCTCCACTCTTCAAACAGATCAGCCCACATCTGGGGCGTTCTTATTATTGAAAATGCCTGCTGTTTCCTGGCTAATCGAAGCAGTTCAAGTTCTGATCGCACCAGTACCGCTGCTTTTGGCTCCAACTGATCCAGATGATTCTGGATATCAGTTCGGGTCATTTTCTGCCGTGTGAATGACCGCCACAGCGCATATGCGGTCTCTTTCGCCGCTTCCAGATCCCTGAGTGAGGGTTTTTCTGGCTCATTCTCTATCATGCTGGCTGGTATTGAAGGCGCTCTTTTAAGCAAGCAACCTCGGCTCTCAGTTCTTCTACCAGAGCCCCCGGCGTCTTGCCTTCTTGCCGTTGCAGCGTGACCAGTAATGGCCCCGTGCTGTCATGGTACATACCCAGCTCGACATAGTTGACGCCACCAAGGCGGGTAAACTGGTCAGCAAAACAAGAGGCCAGAACCGCTGCCACCCCCCCCTTCAACCTCAATATTTAAACCGCCGTCCTTTACTGAGAAATCGGCCAATAGAGTCTTGGCCAATTGGTCATCGGTCACTGACTTCCGTAACTTCTCATTTTCAGCCCGTACTTCTGCCAGCTGATCAACTAGCTGGGATCTATCGGCCAGAAGTGACCGGTTTCGTTCCAGTAGTTTATCCATATTGCTTTCAAGCAGGCCTACCAGGCCCCACATGCTGTGGTTGTTCTGGTAGATGGGATGTATCACCGACGGCAAGGTGACCGGCTCATCACCATGCGGCCCCAGATTCTGATTGTTCATATCTACGCTCCTCCTCTTGAAGTTGCTTGTATTCGCCCCTCGTCTAAGGCTTGATAACTTACAACTATAAGATACTTTATGTAACTCTAGGTTACAATAAGACGTATTAAGCATATTAAAAACACATTCTTTTAATGTACTTATGACATCAAAAAGACATACCTAGGAGTGCTTATGAGTAATGCAACAACTCAGCAGGTGGTTGCGTACCTGCAGACATTGGATAACCCCGGCGCGGCATCTGCAGAGCAGATTTATGCAGCAGTTGAATGTGACCGGCACGCTATCACCAAGGCGCGTCAGCAGCTGGGGCTGAGCCAGTACAAACCGAGGCAGGCGGACTCAGCCGTGCTGATAGATGCAAAGCAGCGGGGCGAGGAGCTGCTGTTTACTGGCATGACACCAAATGAGATCTGCACCGCTATCGGGAGCGGGTTAAACAAGCTGGATAAGGGGCGATTACTGCGACACCTGCAGAATGCAAAACTATCGCACAGCACCGAATCTATGGCTGGGGCCATGAGCCTGGCACTGCTTAAAATGCCATTCAGCCAGTGGGGCCGTCATGGATCTTTTCAGTGAAATGATACCTGTCACAGATACACTGGCATTGCCTGCAGGGTTTCAGCCGGAAAATGATATCGATGAAAAGGTCAGGGCCGCTGTTGAGACGGTGAAACGTTATCTGTCTGAGGGGTGGGCGCTGTTTCAAGCCTGGTCAGGTGGTAAAGACAGCTCGGTACAGCTGGTTTTGACCCTGCAGGCTCTGCGGGAGCATATTGCAGAGCACGGGCTGGAAGGCTGCCCAGAGCTGATTGTGATGCACAGTGATACGCTGGTCGAAAACCCGGTTATACATGCTCATACACAGAGCGAGATAACCCATATACGAGAATATGCCCAGCAACATCAGCTGCCGGTGACTGTAGAAGTGGCTGAACCACGGCTATCAGAGAACTATCTGGTCAGCGTGATCGGCCACCAGATGCTGGCCAGTGTGGCAGGGGTAAAACGAACCTGTGCAATTATGATGAAGGTTGAGCCGCTCCAGCGACTGCAGAGACAGATCCTCCAGAAGCTGCAGCGAAACTATGGAGATAAAGTGCTGACGCTGGTTGGTAAGCGCTACGATGAGAGTGATGCCCGTCGCACGGATATGATCACCAACGGTGAACGCCCAGACCGACACGTTATCCGGGACGGTCAGGCCATTCTGAGTTCTATTGCCCATCTGACCCTGGATGATGTGCTCTGGGTGGTCGGTATGGTTCGCTCTGACAAATTGCCTGGATATTCCGATTTTAATTCATTGGTTGAAACCTACCGTGCCGCTAACGGCGGAGAGTGCATGGTTAATGCCGTTGACGGCAAGGGTGGTGGTGCTGGTTGCGGGGCTCGATACGGTTGCTGGCTCTGTCTGCAGAACAGTGATGATAAATCGATGGAGAGCCTGCTGGCCGACCCTGGCTATGGCTATCTACGCCCGCTGTGGCACTTCAGAAACTACCTGCAGCACTGTCACAATGACCCCGCCCGCCGGACCTGGTTATCCCGCCGTGTAAATACCGACGGCTCTGTTAACCTGGCACCGGCCAGCTACAGCCCTGAATTTACCGAAGAACTGTTGACAATGTTGCTATCGATACAGGTGCAGGAAGCTGATGCCGCTGCTGAACTGGATATTGCCCCTCGGTTCAGTGTGATCACGCTGGAAGAGGTGATTGCGATTGATGCACTATGGTCGCGCTACGGTTACCACAAACCTCTACAGGCACTGGCAATCTGGCAGGCTGTCGTACGCCGGGGGCTGAAGGTAATACCGCCTGAAGATCTGGCCCACCTTCCGCATTATCCCAGTCTGGCTGGCAGCCAGACGACGGCATTGCCCTTTCAGGATGCACACTACCGGTCAGCAGCTTTCGGTTTACGGCAACCGGTGATGCAGGTGCTGGATCAGGAACCCACAGCCGTACAGCCCGAGAACACCAGACTGCGGGCCTTTCTCAAAACCGGCAAGCTACTGCCACCAGTTATTCATAAAAAACACGAACGACAGCACTGCGCTACCAATACTGCCCCATGGTTTCAGGTGAATACTGATGAGCTGGGTGTATTTATGGCGTGGGAGCTACCTGATGCACTGGCCCACTATAACCATGATGATATTGCCCCGAGTGAAGGACTACGTTACCTGCTGCGAATGGGGGTGATCAGCCTGAATGCAGGCGGCCACTCAGATTACGACCGAATGATGCGTCAAAGCGACCAGATCTACCGCTACAACCTCCGCCCCATACTGAACCAGCCAGAAGCCATATTACGGCGCCTGGGCAGTAATATGGTTCTGCAATCTCAGGACGACCTGTTCAGCGCCGCCTGACCTTGCTGCCTACCCTCACTGTAACTGCCAGTTGAAAATAGTCACGGGTTGTTCTCTCTGGCGGTACCGATGGCAAAGACAAATAAATCAATACTGAATGATCATCGGTGGCAGGCACTGGCGATCAAGTACCGCAATGACCGGGTGCGATTCTGTGTTGAAGTGATGGGACATACGCCATCAAAGCAACAGCGTGAAGTGTTGCGGGCAATGGATAGGAAAGGTGCCCGTGTATCGGTCGCATCAGGTCACGGTACTGGCAAATCGTATATTGCCGGTGATCTGGTAATGCACCAGATGCTGTGCTTTGTTAAGCCAGAGATCATCCTGACGGCCAACAACATCGAGCAGGTGCGCGGCGTTGTCTTCAAATACGTTTCAGAAGGTTGGAGCCAGGTCTGCAAACGCTTCCCATGGCTGCGTAAATACTTTGAACTGACCAACGAAGTTTTCTACTGCAAGCTCTACAAAAAGAGCTGGTACGCCCTCGCCAAAACCGTACCGCCGGAAAAGCCAGAAGGCATTGCCGGACGCCACAATAAAAACCTGCTCTACATCGTGGACGAAGCCTCGGGCATAGATGACCGCATATTCTCAGTTATCAAAGGCGCGCTATCTGAGGAACACAACAAGCTGCTGATGTTCAGCCAGCCGACCCGCAACAGCGGCGAGTTTTACGATAGCCACCACTCGAAAGCCAAGTCCAATCCAGACGATCCAGACGAGCCTGGTTATATCCCGATTACCCTGAACTCCGAGGAGTCGCCGTTTGTTAACCTACAGGCACTCAGAGAGTACATAAAAACCTATGCCGGTGTAGATACACCTGAGTACCAGATCAAGGTGCGGGGCGAGTTCAGCGACCAGCTTGAAGGCTACCTGATTACCCGCCGTGCCTGTGACAGGGCTCAGGCGCTGACCACTATCGACCATGCAGAGCAGTGGGGCTATGTCATCGTTGCTGATGTTGGCGGCGGTGTTGAGCGTGATAGCTCAGTTGTCGGTGTGTTCAAAATCAGTGGCTATGATATGGAACGTAAAGTCGAGCCGGTCGCCGTAACTGAAATGCCTAAAACCATGGATGCGGTGGAACTGGCTGCTCATATCTGGCAGATGAAACAGGACTACCCGACAGCCAGCGTAGCAGTAGATGCCAACGGTATTGGCTCTATTACAGCCAACGAGCTGGATAAAAAGAATGTCGATGTACAGCGCATTACATGGGGCCTGCCCTGTCACGCCGAAGCCCATAAAAAGCGCTTCCATAACCAGCGCGCTTACTGCAATGTAGCGCTGCGTGACGGCATTAATAGCGGTAGAGTCCGACTGGATAGCAGTAAAACCGTAATAGAACAGATCAGCAAACTGCCGCACCGCCTGAACGAGCAAGGTCGTTACGTAATGATGTCGAAAGATGATATGAGACAGCAGGGTATCAAGTCACCTGACTGGGCTGATGTCTACGCCATGGCTATGATGGCTGATGTGATTCCGCACTACGACTATGAGAACACTGACAGCGAAGAAGATGATTATCTGCAGAAGATGGTTGAAGCGGCTTTAGCATAAGAAATAGGAAGGAAGGCCCCGCCCTACCAGGCGGGGCAAAGCACAGCGTCAGGCTGCACGCTTCTCGGACTGTTCTTTACGATCTACTGCGTCCAGAGTTTTTTTGAACTCATCGCGGATCGCTGTGAGCAACTTTATACATCTGTGGTAGGTCATATCGTCCATTGGTGATTCCCTTTTATCATTCGTTCGTTTTTGGTTTTCAGTTCTTGCTTACCGAGTGTGCCGGTGTAGAAAGTCCTCAAGATGGTATGCACAATCAATGATTGTCGCATCGCAACCGGACTTTATTGCCTGTGCAGCAGATTTCATGACCTCAATTACTTCATCTGCAGCCGTAAACTTCTCTTTATTATGGCTTTCAATGATGCCAGCAAAGTCACTGCACATATCTGCAATATCATCAAATGTAGGATTAGCCTCGCGAAGCTGGCTGATCGTACATCTGTACAGCGACTGACATGCATAATCGACAACCTCGATAATCATGTTGAAAACATGTTCTTTCTTTTGTTCCAGTGTCATGTCAGCGCTGTGCATATCCTTATCCATCAATAGTCCTTATCGGCAGAGTAGAGTTCATCGTGAACTATAGGAAACCGACCTAGGCGGTCTCATAAAAATAGGCCGACTATTTTAAGGATGCTACTCTATATCACAATACGTAACTAGCCGTTACATTGATCTATAGCGACATAACGAAATGTAGACACAGTTTGTGTATCTTTTGTTGATATCAGGGCTCAATCCATACGATAAACCGCACCGCCTACCTTTCTTGCCCCTGCATACCGGTCAGGTTCAGCGGGAATGCGGGGCGGGATCTGCTTCGCCAGATGCTGGCAATGTGTCCGGTAGTTCCGAATCATCCGCCTCAGGGCCGGGTAGCCGATTTCCGGCGGAATGGCCTGCCCTGTCTCCTCTTCAACAACCCCAAGGCCATTACACACGGCGCAGGTGTGCTGTTTGCACATACCGTCTTCGCATAGCGGGTTATGACACGGGACAGTGTTTGGCAGACCAAAGCGGTTTTTCTTATTCACTCGGGCAAATTCCTGGCCAGTGCATGGTGGTGGCGGCTATGCCGGTCATTGCAGCGTCACGTTTGTCCGCATTGCTTCGACCAACCCAACCCGTTTTCTCGTTGAAATACTTTCCATCCTCTTTGGCTTTTTTTCTATGACAGCCATTCAGGTTTGGCACGTACCCCTTGATAGGAGGCACCTTCACATAGTTCGCGTTTATTCTGATCAGATATTGCTCGAGCAGCATGGCAACCGTTTTTACCCGGCCAACATCCTGGGAGATCTTCTTCATTGCCGCTTCCCGCCTGGCCCTGACGGGTATTTTCAACGCCCTGTCAAACGCTAACAGATCCTGAATCTGTGTTTTCCCGGCGATGATCCCTACACCTGATTTATCCAGGTCAGGATCAATACCAATGGTGATCTGGTCATCAGGTACGACCATCTGATTCAAATTCAAAATGGGTCATCCTGGTTGTTTGGTTTCGGTCGGAGTTGCTCTCGATTTTCCGCTATCGATGTCAGCAATCCATATGCGCGGCTGGTATTGCCTTCCTCGGCAACATCTACTGCCAACTGAGCTCTTTTCTCCATCCAACGAATATCTCTGCCAAGCTGCCTGCAGGCCTCGTTCTGCGCCTCTTTTGCTTGGGCGACTTTGCGCCAGTTGTCAGGGATATGTCCATCTGTCACAGGCCCGATTCCCGCATCAGGCGAGTTCAGGGCGCAGTTCATCTGCGTTGCCATCAACTCAGGCTGATTGTGGTTCAGGCTGTTACGGCAAAGGTTGGCAACACGTTGTAATCGAGATCTTCGCTGTTCCAGTCTTTGCGCTTTACGATTGAGAAATGCGAGTTCTTCCCTGGTCATTGTCAGTTACCAGTCTGTATCCTCGATATTCATTACCGCAGCTGTGACTTTTGCTCTAGCTTCTCGCCTATCCATCTGGCCTGTTTTGCCCTGATCACTACTAGAGTAATCCGCGGCTCGCCGCGTCTGCCCTGAGGGCTTTGCAGGGCCTGTGTTCTGCCCCCAGTGGTCAGTAAATTTCTTTTCTGAGCCGAAGAACCGGGCGGCAGTCATGATGTAGCAGCTGCCGATTGAACCCCGTTGCTGGCAGTAGCGGAAGTACCGCTTAACACCGTTCAACAGCTCTTGAACCGTGTGGCCTTCGCCGATCCGGTTCACAACCTCCAAACAGGCAGCTTGCTTGTCATCCCTGCCTTTCCGGCCGAGTTCTTTCCAGAGCTTCCAGACCTGCTCAAACTTCGGCGGGTAACTCGATAATGGTTCAGATGCAGCAGCGAGTGTCCGGCGCTGACCCGGCATCGGAAAATAACCGGGTGGTTGCGGTATAGAGTTATCTTTAGATAACTCAGTATTTTTGTATTCTTGTATAGTGGGGAACCCTGCGGGGGAGTCGTGGAATACTTCGGGGGAGATTGGCACCCCTCCAGATGACATGAAACCCATGTATTCCGTGGCCTCCAGCCCTGTTTCATGCGGGGGAACAGGTGGGGGGGAAATGTTGGGGATATGTGGGGGAACTAAACACTGTTCAAAACAGTCGAGATTCTCAGCCGGTTCATCAACCTCAGTTTGATATTTTGACCAGTTGGTAATAGTGATAATGGAACCTTTCCGGGTTCCATGAACATCGATCATACCTTCGCGCTGCATGTATTTCAGCGCCCCGCGCACATGGTCTTCAGTCACCTTCACCAGAACCTGATCAAAGCAGTCTCTCAGGATCTGGCGGCGACCGGTAATCAGTTGGCCTGGTTGCAGCGTGATCGTTGACGCACCCAGCCGCGTTTTGTGCGGCTTATGCGTCGCACTCAGCAGCAGATGACTCCAGATTGAAGACTTAATCGGGCATCTGTAGATCGGATGCTCTGTCAGCGTACGATGTAGCTTGATATACCCCCGCTCGACTGTCAGTGCGATATTCTCGACCTCCAGCCTGCCGCCATACCGATGACGAACCTGGACCGTATCCTGCTTTGAAAGTCCCCGAAGGTTCGCAACGCTGTAGCTGTAGCACTGACTTGCCTTTCCGCTGGCCATAAAATCCCCACTTCCGCCAATTGGCGGTTTCATTCGATGTAAAAAAACCTGATAATCGCTATTGCTTGCGTGACATCACGCCGCTTTTATGGTGGCGGGTATGCAACGGGGTTCAGGTCATGCGGTTTAACCCGGCCGCAACCGAGCTTATCGCCCAGCTGGCAAAGGCGTTGGATTCTGGGGAGTGGCACCCGGTTTTGCCTGATCCACTTCCTGACGGCGGCTTCACCAATCTCGAATGCGAGAGAGACATCACGGACGCCTCCGGCATCCAGCACTGCGTTCTGAACAATACCTTTTGGTAAATCGTCGGGATTGTTAGTGCTAAACATAAAAATCACACCAGGGGTAGCATTTTAATGTGCCACAGGATAACCCTGGGTTACAAAATTTCCAATAGACCCAGGAGGTAATTCTATGACATCCACCGTGCCGACCATCGCGGAACGATTCTCCATCAATATGAAAAATAGGCTTGATGCGCTCGGATGGCCGAAGCGCGGCAGGCAGAAAAAGCTGAGAGAGTTGTGGGAAGCAAATACCGGGGAATCGATTTCTCTGACATCAGTCCGCAAATGGTTGACCGGCGAGGCAGCGCCTCAGCTCGAAAGGATTGACCAGCTATGCAAGATGCTTGAATGCGATATATCGATGCTGTTGGGTGATGGAAAGCAGTCTCCGACAGTTGATAAAGAGCTACTGAAGTTTGTTGCAAGCCGAGTGCAGACAGAGCTGCACTTCCGTGGTGGCGACAGCGCTCAGCTACCGCATCTCACAGCTGTCGTCTATGACTGGTGCGCTCGCGGCAACCCTTCCCCCAGCGAGATAAACAGCTTCATAGACGGGGTCTTTTCGACACCAGGAATGGAAAGAACACCCATGACCGGAAGCAGAAGAAAACCAAACCCCATCGATGAAGCCGACCCGCCGGGAGATGTACTAGAGCCTGTGAGTTATTCGGAAATAAGTGAGGCTAAACCGACTCAAGACCATGGGTCTGAATTATCGCCCTGAGGGCCTCAGTCTGACCCAGGTGTAGCACAACAAACTCCTCTGGGGTCAGCAGGTTATGGCCCTGAGTCAGGCTGTTCTCCAGCTGGATCTTGGACAAACTCCATTGAAGCAGCGCGTCTTGTGCTGCTGGAGTCAGATGGTGGCGGGAACTTATTGGCTTTAAAGACATAATCCTTGTCCTCAATTACTACATATTTTTAAGTACCTGATAGCAGGTACGGCCAATATAGCCCCGGATTTATCAGATTGATATGCAAGGTTGAACCGAATAAAGCCCATTCAAAAAAATGGGCGATAGAGGTGTATCCAGAATAAACCCTCACTTAACTGGATTTTCTGCTACTCAAGCACCACACTGTCTTTGTGGCACGGCATCATCGCCTGAAAAAAGCGAGGGAAAGCGTCGGTCTGACACAGAAAGAAGTCGCCGAAAGACTGGGCAGGTCTATAGATACGATTAAGGGTTGGGAATCGGGACGTACTGAGCCGGGGTCGCTGGATGATCTTGCCCGTGTCTGCGATTTGTACAGTATATCTATCGACTACTACGTGACTGGTAAAATCCCCCCTGCGGTGATGCGAGAATCCATCCTTTCAGCAACAGAATCTCTTGAGAAGGAACATCGGGCAGCATTGCTTCGTTACTTGTCAACGTTATTGCGGCTGCCTCTGCTTTGAACTGCATATCAAAGCCTCTTTACTGAAACCCCTAGCTTCTTTATGATTCAAAATGTAACTTTAAGTTACATGAGGATCAGTTAAGCCATGGAGATTCCGATGTTCCCGAAAAACATAATCGTATACCGGCTGACAGAGCCGCTGGCACAGCAAAATCAGACCGACCTGGAATACCGGCTCATGGAAATGCCGTTCCTCTGTTGCGGCAAACATGAGATGAAGCGGTTGGGGTGGGTCGATCCGACGGGGGGGGCACAGGACGCTTTGGTCTACGGCCCTGCCGGAATTATGGGAATCAGGCTGCTGTTTGAAGAGAAGAAGGTCAAGCCGTCAATACTGAGCCGTATGACGAATGACAAAATAAAAGAAATAGAGATTCGTGATCAGCGGAAGGTATACCGCAAAGAGCGAGACCAGCTGAAAGACGAGATAATCCTTAACCTCAGACCTGGCCTGCCGCCAGAACGGCGGAAAACTGATGCCTTCATTATCGACGATGAGTGGATCATTGTTGAGGCTGCATCATTCAAAAAAAGCGAAGAGCTGTTAAGCCAGCTGCGTAATGCACTGGGCAGCCTGCCAGTTGCAATGCTGGATGTACAGCAGAGCCCCAGCGCAGTGATGACGCACTGGCTGTCGCAGGATGCAGCGCCGAAAGGCGTGGTGCTTGGGTCAAAGTGTGTACTTCGCAGCAGTATAAGCGACAAGGGCCGCGTGCAGGTTTCCGATGTAGACCTGCCTGAAGATATCCGAGAGCACCTGGAAAGCGGTATGCGGGTGGTGGAGCTAGAAATAAAATGGGAGGAGAAAATCCAGTTTGTGCTGACAGAGGGCCTGCAGATCAAGCAGATCAAGCTGACTGATCAGATGGTAGAAACATTTGATGCAGAGCGCGAGAACAGCGGTGATCACCAGCTACAGCACTACGATGCAGACCTTACACTCCTGAGACTGGAAATGAAACGACTGCTGCCTGCACTATTGTCGTGGTTTGGCGGGGAGTCTGATTGAATCATGGCAGAGGAAACCCAGTACAAGATGCCATCGCTGGAGGAACTTCGTTACTGTCGTGAGCTGGCCATATCTCACCTTGGTGAAGAAGAGTTCTGTCGGAAGTTTGTCGAGCTGTATGGCCAAGTGATACTTGTGAGAGAGGGTAAAGCTTATGCCTTCGGCGCGAATAACCACCCGGCTGTTTATCACGTCATGGTCTCTGAAATTTGGCGGCTGACAGAGAATGAGGAAGAAGCAAAGGGCCTGATTAGCAAAAATCCGCGTAAACCCTCGCCCAATCGGGCGGGGATACAAGCGGGAACCGCGCAGCGGTTCTAATCATGCGTGCCTTGGCTCTGCACATATTCTCGCAGAGTTTCAATTGTCGCACCCCCTGCACTACAAGCAA
>JAOXSF010000175.1 GCA_025800125.1 Marinobacterium sp. | reverse complement strand
TTGCTTGTAGTGCAGGGGGTGCGACAATTGAAACTCTGCGAGAATATGTGCAGAGCCAAGGCACGCCTGATTAGAACCGCTGCGCGGTTCCCGCTTGTATCCCCGCCCGATTGGGCGAGGGTTTACGCGGATTTTTGCTAACCCTTTCCAGCCCTTTCCAGCCTTTTCCAGCCCTATCGCCTCCCACCTGAAACCGGGCTACAACGCCCGGTTTATCAGCAAGTAGTAGCGTCACTTCTGCATTAAAATATCTGATTCAACAGTTAGATTAATAATATTTTATCAATACAAAGCCCTGACTTAGGCTTGAATCAGATTCAGAAGCCAGACCAGGCATAAGACTTCATCAGGCTCCCCGACGTGGCAAGAGACAGCTCACCTCGCCTGCGGTGGGTCTCTCATTTCCACGGCTGGCCTCTCTGAAATATCCACCTCAAGACTGAATAAAAACAGACTGAATAAAAACAACAGGACACAGATATGACAGTTGAGAAAATCGAAATCGATACGCTGGTTGTTGGTGCCGGTCAGGCGGGCGTTGCTACCAGTGAACACCTGAGTAAACTGGGCGTACCTCATCTGGTTCTGGAGCGTAACCGTATTGCCGAGCGCTGGCGTTCCGAGCGCTGGGATTCACTGGTTGCCAATGGCCCGGCCTGGCATGATCGCTTCCCGGGCCTGGAGTTTGAAGCATTTGGCGCTGATGACTTCGTACCGAAAGAAAAGATCGCTGACTATTTTGTTGAGTACGCTAAAAAATTCAACGCGCCAATTCGTACCGGCGTTGAAGTAAAAAGCGTTGTACGTAACGCAAACCGTCCTGGCTTTACCATCGAAACCTCGCAAGGCGTCATTATTGCTAATCGCGTAGTTGCCGCAACCGGCCCCTTCCAGAAGCCTGCAATTCCACCCATTGCCCCTGAGATTGACGGCCTGACGCAGATCCACTCTGCGCAGTACCGCAACCCGCAGCAACTGCCAGAAGGTGGGGTACTGGTTGTCGGCGCAGGCTCCTCCGGTGTGCAGATCGCGGATGAACTGCAACGCGCGGGCAAGAACGTTTACCTGTCTGTTGGCGCACACGACCGTCCACCACGTTCCTACCGCAACCGTGACTTCGTATGGTGGCTGGGGGTACTGGGCGAGTGGGACGCTGAAGCGATGAAACCGGGCACCGAACACGTCACTATCGCGGTAACCGGCGCACATGGCGGCAATGGCACCGTAGACTTCCGCGCACTGGCACACCAGGGCATCAATCTGGTTGGCCTGACTGAGCGCTTTGACGGCAACAAAGTGACGTTCCGTTCCGACCTGGTTGAGAACGTAGCCCGTGGTGACCAGAACTACCTGGACTTGCTGGACGCTGCCGACGCCTACATCGAACGCAACAATCTGGATCTGCCGGAAGAACCGGAAGCACGCAACGTACTGCCTGATCCGGCCTGCATGACCAGCCCGATTCTGGAACTGGACCTGGCTCAAGCCGGTATCACCACCATTATCTGGGCGACCGGTTTCCGTGTTGATTACAGCTGGTTGCAGGTTAATGCCTTCGATGATCAGGGCAAACCTGCCCACCAGCGCGGAGTTTCCACCGAACCGGGCGTTTACTTCGTTGGTCTGCCGTGGCTGTCCCGTCGGGGCTCCACCTTTATCTGGGGTGTGTGGCACGACGCGAAACATATTGCCGACCATATCGCGACCCAGCGTAAATACCTGGAATACCGCGACCCATCTCAGCTGCCTGCCAACGACTGAGCAACAGGTGAGCCACCAGAGATAGCGCTACCGCCAGCAAAGGCACACCCCATGTGCGTGCCTTTCGTGCTTGCACAGATTTTCCATACTTGCACTCAGAAACGCTCGCTCAGGCTGAGCGCACTTACTGAAAAGAACAGGAGTCAGCTGATGCCTACACACACTCGCATCCGTATGTTCAACACCAAAGAGACCTACCCGAACCAGACGCTGGACAATGACCTTTGCCAGGCAGTACGCGCAGGCAACACCGTCTATGTACGCGGCCAGGTGGGCACTGATTTTGACGGCAACCTGGTCGGTCTGGGTGACCCACGCGCCCAGACCGAGCAGGCGATGAAGAACGTCAAGCAACTGCTGGAAGAAGCCGGTTCTGATATGAGCCATATCGTGAAAACCACCACCTATATCACCGACCCTCGCTTCCGCGAAGCAGTGTATATGGAAACCGGTAAATGGCTGAAAGGCGTGTTCCCGATCTCTACCGGCCTGGTAGTACAGGCGCTGGCACAGCCGGAATGGTTGATGGAAATAGATATTATTGCCGTTATCCCGGAAGACGAAGCGTAAGGGGTCACCAATGACATTTTCCATAGCGGGCATCTGCCCGGATACCGGCATGATGGGCTGTGCGATCACGTCTTCCAGCATCTGTGTCGCCAGCCGTTGCGCTTTTGTACGCAGTGGCACCGGTGTTGCACTGACCCAGAACGTTACCAACCCGGAACTGGGCCCACTGGCGCTGGATTTGCTGACACAGGGTCAGAACCCGCAGCAGGTGATGGCCGCACTAGCCGACGCAGATGCCGATGTGCAGTGGCGGCAACTGGGTGTACTGGATGCACAGGGCCGGGGCCAGACTTTCAGCGGCGAAAAAGCACTGGGCATTTATGCCACCGCCCAGGGTAAAAACTGCATCGCCCTGGGTAACCTGCTGGAAAATACCGGCGTTGCGCAGGCAATGATCGAAGCGTTCGAAAGCTATGCTCCTGAAAACCATGCCTCTGAAAACGAACAGGGCAATCTGGCCGAGCGTCTGTTACAGGCGCTGGAAGCGGGTCTGGCGGCCGGTGGTGAACTGGGGCCAGTACATTCTGCTGGCCTGCTGATGAGCGCCGCGCCAAGCTGGCCGGTGGTCGACCTGCGCGTTGACTGGCATATTGAACCGATCACCGAATTGCGTATGGTGTGGCAGAACTACCAGCCACAGATGGCAGCCTATATCACCCGCGCCAGCAACCCGGCGGATGCGGAATCCTTTGGCGTACCCGGCGACGCGTAACCCCGCCACAGCAAAACTCACACCCGACGGTCACAACGCATCATACACTGGCGCTTGAAGCATCGGCTCTAAGCGCTTTTCTAAGCTGCCTATTCGGCAGATCACTTGATATTTATTATAAAGAGGAGCCTGCATATTTTCTAAGCTGCCTATTCGGCAGATCACGAGGTGACCTAATATTGCATGTAACTGCTAATTTTCTAAGCTGCCTATTCGGCAGATCACGTCAAACAGGCAGATGCGTTGCTGGCAGAACTTTTCTAAGCTGCCTATTCGGCAGATCACTGCAGCAGATTACGCTTAACTGACTGATTAATAAACGATCCTGGTCAAATACAGGGGAAAAACCCTTTTTTCTACAGGTTCGCTAAGTTATTGATTTTACGTAGTTAAAATCAGCTGTAAAAAAAAGGGTTCGGGCGCGCTATCGCCAGAGACCACAGGCCGCTGCAATCTGATTAGCGCTGCTGGGGTAGCCAGCCGGTACTATCAGCAATCACCTTTTCAAGCATGGCAATTTCGCGTGCCAGCTCGCGGGACAGGTTAATCATTAACAGGCCAAATTCACTGGGGTGATCAAGGTGAAACTGGAAAAACTGATCACTGGTCAGGGTCAGAATCAGGCTGTCTTGCGCCGCCACTTCAACACCGCTGACCGGGCGCATATTGATCATGACATCAAACGCCATCTGTTCACCGGTACGAAAATGACGGGTCAGCACATCATGGCCTTCACAATGCTGGTAGTAGGCAATATCGCCTTTAAGAATCACATAAAACTGGTTGGTAACACGGGCAGAGACATCCCGGCTTTCACCTTTGCTGCGGTGGCTGATCTCTCCCAGCCTTAATAAGGTGCAGATGGCAGCATCGGATAGTGCGCCAAAAGTCGCCAGCTCACGAAAATAACTGATACCCAGCTGTTGAATCAGGCTATCTGCGCCAACGGTGTACATAGGGGCTCTCTTTGATACGGCTACCACGGCTTACTACCACTCAGCTTCCAATCCTTTCTGTTCAGTATACGTTTCAGAGCCCCGATATAGCTCTGACCTTTTTTTGCCTATAGACGCCAGTTGACCAGCTGTGCCTGGTGTCACCCTTTAGCATTTGTTTTTTTGATCCTGTTTAGAGATTAATAATATTTTATCCATGCAGAGCGGCCACATATGCTGATTATCAACTCAAAAGCCCGTCTGCATTATCGCGGTCAGGGCCTGTATCAGCATTCAGGAGAGACCATGTCACAGGCTGCCACCCTTGAAATTCTGCGCCAGCTGATCGGTTTTGATACCACCAGCGCTAACTCCAATCTGGAACTGCTGAGCTGGGTACAAAACTACCTTGAGCAGCACGGCGTCAACAGCCGACGGGTCTACAACGCAGAAGAGAGTAAAGCCAACCTCTACGCCACCATCGGCCCACAGGACAAGGCCGGTGTGATGCTGTCTGGCCATACCGATACCGTACCCGTCACCGGCCAGCACTGGAGCGTCGAGCCCTACCAGCTTAGCGAGCACAATGGCCGCTACTATGGCCGTGGCACCGCTGATATGAAAACATTCCTGGCAGTGGTGCTATCAGCAGTCCCCGCCATGCAGCAGGCCAGGCTGCATACGCCTGTTCATCTGGCATTTTCCTACGATGAAGAGATCGGCTGCGTCGGAGTACGTCGTCTGATCGACACCCTGCAAAACCACCCACTGAAACCGGCAATCTGCATTATCGGTGAACCCACGACCATGCAGGTAGTCACTGCCCATAAGGGCAAACTGGCTGCCCGCGTAACGGTTAAAGGTAAAGAGTGCCACTCCGGTATGGCACCGCTGGGGGTAAACGCAGTGAACTACGCCGCCCGGCTGATCAGCTGGCTGGAACAGCTTGCATTGAAGAAACAAACTGAAGGCCCATTTGCAGAGGGCTACGACATCCCTTATAGCACCGTCCACACCGGCACAGTGAACGGTGGCACCGCCCTTAACATCGTGCCAAACCACTGCGAGTTTATCTTCGAGGTTCGCAATATTGCCGACGAAGACCCACACCTGCTGCTGGCCGAATTCCGCCACTATGCTGATCAGCTGATTGCTGAAATGCGCGAAGTGGATAACAACTGCGACATCCAGATCAACATCATCACCGAGTATCCAGGCCTGAGTACCGCTGACGACGAAGCGGTCGTCGCCTTTGTCCGCACGCTCACCAGCAGCAGTGAACGCGGCAATATCAATTTCGGGACTGAAGGTGGCCTGTTCAGCCAGATACTGGGGGTTCCAACCGTGGTATGCGGGCCTGGCAGTATGGATCAGGGCCACAAGCCCGATGAGTACATTGAAGCGAGACAGATCAGCCAGTGTGAAGCTTTTATGGCCCGTCTGATCAATCAGCTAAGCCATTAATTAACGTGGATAACTGAAACCCGGCGCTTGAACCAGCTGCTTGCTGCGCTGACAGCCGCAATCCCAGAAGCCGCAATCTCAGGAGGCACAATCCCAGGAGGCATAATCTCAGGAGGTACAATCTCAGGAGGTACAATAAAGAACAATCATCCAACAATCTGAGCGAAAACGACCTGGGGCAGAAAAATATCAGAAAACAGGCGCGTGCCGGTCATCTGCTGGCGAATGCGCAATCTGCCCAGACAGGTACTGAACAATGCTCACCTGAGGCAAAAAATATAACAATTCAGGAGCGAACAATGTCTAACGAAGCAACACTCTCCGCTGGTACGGACAGCGCCGCAGGCGCTGGCCAGAAAGGTGGTTTCAAACGCGTACTGGGGTTAGGCTCCCTGCTGGCTGTCGCTGTCGGCCTCGTTGTATCCCAGGGCGTTATGGTTCTTATGCTGCAAGGTGCAGGTATTGCGGGCCTTGGCTTTATTATTCCACTGGTCATCGGCTACATCCTGGCGCTGACCTACGTCTACTCCTTCTCTGAACTGTCACTGATGATTCCCCGTGCAGGCAGTCTCAGTAGTTACACCGAAGTGGCCATCGGCCATTTCCCGGCCATTCTGGCGGTTTTCTCTGGCTACGTTGTAGTGGCCATGTTTGCGCTTTCCGCCGAACTGCTGCTGGTTGATTTTATTATCGACAAAATCTATCCGGGGGCGTTTCCACAATACACCGTTGGCTTTGGCCTGCTGGCACTGTTTACCGGCCTCAATCTGATGGGTATTGATGTATTTGCCAAACTGCAATCTGCACTGGCCTTCATTATGGTGGTGGTACTGCTGATTCTGGGCCTGAGTGCGGTCAGCGGTATTGCTAACCCACACCCGGCAGGTATCGACCTGACAGCCAGCTGGAACCCGCTGGGTGCCGAAGTCATCACTCTGGTGGCATTGGCAATCTGGGGCTATGTCGGCGCTGAGTTTGTCTGCCCACTGGTGGAAGAATCAAAGAACCCGGAACGCAATATTCCCCGTGCGATGACCATCGGTGTCACGGTGATCTTTGTCACCATCGCTATCTACTGCCTGGGCGCACTGTTCTATATCCCGGCGGATGATCTGGCCGGTGCCGCCCTGCCTCACTACGATTTTGCCAAAGCGGTATTTGGTGAAGCGGGTCTGATCTTCCTGGCAGTCGCAGCTGTCACCGCAACCTGTAGCACGGTAAACACTTCACTGGCCGCAATCCCGCGTATGCTGTACGGCATGGCGAAAAATGGCCAGGCTTTCCCACAACTGGCAACGCTGAGCTCTGGCAATAAAACCCCATGGGTCGCCGTACTGTTTACCGCTGCGATCACCGGCATTCCAATGGTCGTTATGGGTGACAACCCGGACGCAATCGGCCTGCTACTGATCTCTGCCGCCATCGCCTGGTTACTGGCGTATATCATCACCCATATCAACGTTATCGCCCTGCGTAAACGCTACCCGGACATTAAACGCCCCTATAAAACACCGTTCTACCCACTGCCGCAGATTATCGGTATCGCCGGTATGATCTATGCCGTGATCTACGCCTCTCCAGCTCCGGAGCTGAGCGGCCAGATTTATGGTGCCGCTGGTATCGTGCTGGGCCTGGTGTCAGTCATTGGCGTGTTCTGGGTCAAAGTGGTGATGAAGAAAGGCCTGTTTACACCTGAACCTATTGAGAAGGTACTGGCGCAGGACTAAACACGCCGTCTCTGATGCGCACCATATTCTGATATCTACACCATGACGGCGACCTGCGGGTCGCCATTTTTCTGTCTGGCATTTATCGCTAACAGGCCTGCCTTTGTAGCACTTATCAGTCAGCTAACCTTTCAGGTACAGGACAGCCATTCTGCATAGTTTTTTATAATGCAACCCTGTCAAAAAACATATTTTACTGATGGATGGATAGCCGTTAGTTTTGATCTATGCCAAAGGAACACGCAGACAGGGGCTGCGGAACCTGAATACCAGGATTCCCCGATGCTATCGCTTCGCGCATTCCGGGCTTAACAATAAAAACCAGGAGCGAATTCGAAAATGCCAGAACAGAAACACGTAAACATGCAGGAAGTGTGGCAGCAGGATAAAGACCACTACATCCATCCCTGGACTGATTTTTCCACCTTCAAAGAAACCGGTTCCATGGTGCTGGCCGACAGTGACAATGTGCATGTCAAAGACGGTGAAGGCCGTGAGTATCTGGACGGAATCGGTGGCCTCTGGTGTGTAAATATCGGCTATGCCCGTGAAGAGATGGCCCAAGCCATTGCCGAGCAAGTACGGCAGATTCCGTACTACTCCTGCTTTGGCCACCACACCACCGTACCGGCAGCGCAGCTGGCAGCGAAACTGGCCGAGCTGGCACCGGGTAACCTGAACCATGTGTTCTATGGCTGTGGCGGCTCTGTCGCCAACGACACTGCTGTCCGTATTATCCACTTCTACTTCAACCAGCTGGGCCAGAAGACCAAGAAGAAAATTATCTCCCGTATCGACGGTTACCACGGCAGCACCTATATGGCGATGTCGATCACCGGGGTGAAGTTCGACCATATCGGTTTCGATATTGATGAGCAGCTGGTACACCATATCTCCTGCCCGAATCCGTACCGCCGCCCGGATGATCAGAGCCTGGCAGCGTTCTGTGATGAGAAAGTGCAGGAACTGGAAGACAAGATTCTGGAGCTGGGCCCGGACAATGTCGCGGCGTTCTTCGCTGAGCCAATCATGGGCGCAGGCGGTGTGATTGTACCGCCCGAGGGTTACCACAAGAAAACGCTGGATGTGTGCCGCAAGTACGGTGTGCTGTATGTCTCTGATGAAGTGGTAACGGCGTTTGGTCGACTGGGCCATATGTTTGCTTCAGAAGACGAATTTGGCATCGTGCCGGACATCATCACCTGTGCCAAAGGCCTGACCTCCGGCTACCTGCCGCTGGGTGCGACCATCCTGTCGGATGACATCTATGAGGTAATCAGCAAACCACAGGCAGACGGCGCTATCTTTACCCATGGCTTTACCTACTCGGGCCACCCTGTGAGCTGTGCCGCCGGGGTGAAGAATATCGAAATCATGGAACGCGAGAATATCTGTGGCCATGTAGAAGAGATGGGTGCCTACTTCGAACAGCAGGTTAAAACCCTGATTGATCTGCCAATCGTGGGTGATGTACGCGGTCGCAAGTTCATGATGTGTATCGAGAACGTCGCCAACAAGGACACCAAAGAGCTGATCAACCCTGACGCCAAAGTCGGTAACCGTATTGCCGACCACTGTCAGGCACGCGGCCTGATCGTCCGGCCACTGGCGCATATGAATGTACTGTCACCTCCACTTACCCTGAGCAAAGAAAACGTCGACTTCCTGGTGTCGACACTGCGTGAAAGTATTGAAGCCACCATGGAAGATCTGAAAGCAGAGGGGTTGCTGTAACCCGTCTGAAAAATCTGCAACGTAGCCCACCGTCGACGGTTGCGTTGCAGTACTGCCAGACGAGACAGGTCGCCTGGCAGCGCCCCTCAGCGTTGAATCACCGCAGGTTCCGCACTGTTGCTGCGACATGCTCTGGCTCTCTAGCTCCAGCATCTAGCCCGCAGCAACAGTATACGCTGAACACACAGCCTGACCTGACCCACCTCCGGGGTTCAGCGTCAATATGGCCTTCTTGCTGTGCTTTCTTCATACAGGGCCCCCGGCCCTGTTTTTTTTGTGATGGCCTTCACAAATAACGCTTGCGCTTTTCAGAAACCGCCGCTGCATGGGCATCAAAGCCCTCATAGGTCGCCAGCCGTTCTGCCTGTTTCGCCAACTGTGGATAACCACCTTCAGTAACATAGGCCACCGACATAAACTTCATGAAGTCATGCACAGAAAGCGGTGAAACCGTAGCCGCAGCACCCGACGTTGGCAGCACCGCATTACAACCCAGTACAAAGTTGCCCAGTGTGCTTGGCGCATGTGGCCCCAGCAGCACTTCACCAGCATTGTGGATAAGGCCCAGATATTGCCAGGCTTCCGTACTGAGGATTTGCAGATGTTCAGGGGCGTAGTCGTTGATAAAATCGAACGCACTGTCGTTATCCTCTGCCAGCACTACGCCACCCATCGGGCCGCACAGTACCGTGCTGGAGAATTCGACCCGCTGCTCGCTCATCTCTGCCCAGTGTTCCGGCAACGCGGCAATCGCCGCTTCAGCGACATCACGCGAGGTTGTTACCAGATAAGCTGATGAATCCGGGCCGTGCTCTGCTTCGATCAGCAAATCCAGCGCAGCCAGTGCCCCCTCCACTGTACTGTCAGCAAACACGATAGATTCTGATGGCCCAGCCGGAATGCCCGGGTCAAGACGGTCTGCCAGCAGTCGTTTCGCTGCCACCATCCAGGGACTGCCAGGGCCGACAATCTTGTGGCAGCGTGGCAGGGTATCGGTACCATAAGCCACTGCCGCAACCGCCTGGGCACCACCGCATTTATACACTTCCGTAATACCGGACTCTTTTGCCGCCACCAGCGTCGCAGCGTCCACAGTACCATCGGGCCCTGGCGGGGTAACAATAATGGCGCGGGGTACACCGGCAACTACCGCAGGAATAGCGTTCATCAGCACCACCGACGGAAAGGAACCCTTGCCACGCGGTACATAGCAGGCCACCGATGGAACTGGCAGAAAACGCTCACCGACAAACGCCCCGCTGCGTACCTCCTGCAGGGTCATCTCACCCGGTTTCTGGGCTGCGTGATAACGACGGATATTATCAGCGGCGTAGCAGATCGCTTCGTACGTTTCTTCATCCACCTGAGCACGCGCTGCCTCAAACTCCGCTTCGCTCACCCGCAAGCTTTCAATGCTGATGGCAGCACCATCAAAGCGCTGGGCATAGTCCACCAGCGCCGCATCACCACGCTGGCGCACAGCGTCAATAATTGGCTGAACCTGCGCCATATAGCTGCTCAGATCAGACTCGGTACGTTGCAACAACTGTGTACGCTGCTGCGCTGACAGCTGACCCAGCTGCCAGAAACTGATATTACGGCTCATAGATTGTTCTCCTGATCAGGAAGCGTTGTCCACAACAGTTAAAACCTGTGGATAAAGAACATGCAGTGGATAAAAAATAGACAGTGGATAGAAAATAGACAGTGGATAAAAAACAGACAGCTGGCAAAAACAGCACGACCGGCAGCAGCCGGTCGTTATCAGCGGGCTGTTATGCCCATTTGAAAAGCAAGCTGCACTTCACCCCAGTTTGATCCAGGTGGTTTTCAGCTGGGTAAATTTGTCGATAGCATGCAGCGACAGATCACGGCCAAAGCCAGACTGCTTGAAGCCGCCGAACGGGGTGCTGAAATCCAGTGCATCCATGGTGTTCACCGACACCGTACCCGCTTTCAGTTTGCGGGAAACACGGTGGGCGCGGTTCAAGTTGGTCGTCCATAATGATGCCGCCAGGCCATAAATAGAGTCGTTAGCGATGGCAATCGCTTCCGCTTCGCTGTCGAAGCTGATCAGCGCAGCAACCGGGCCGAAGATCTCATCGCGGGCGATGCTCATATCAGTGGTCACACCATCAAAGATAGTTGGCGCGACAACCGCCGTGCTTTCATCACCAACACCGCCAGTCAGCAGGGTTGCTCCCTCTGCTGTGGCCTGGGTGATGAACTTACGCACATTGCAGGCGTGGTCGGTATCGATCAGCGCGCCGACCTGGGTATCCGGGTCCAGCGGATCACCCACTTTCATCGAGACCGCTTTGGCGAGGAACTTCTCAACAAACTGATCCTTGATGCTGCTTTCAATCAGGATACGGGAGTTGGCAGAGCAGACTTCACCCTGGTTAAAGAAGATACCGAACGCTGCATGTTCAACCGCCGCGTCCAGATCACAGTCAGCGAAGATCAGGTTCGGGCTCTTGCCGCCCGTTTCCGGCCATACCGGTTTCAGGTTGGACTCGGCGGAGTAACCCATAAACAGTTTGCCCACTGCGGTGGAGCCGGTGAACGCCAGACAGTCAACATCGTTGTGCAGGCCCAGCGCCTTACCGACAATATGGCCATGGCCGGTTACGACGTTCAGAACCCCATCCGGGATACCAGCCTGTTGCGCCAGCTCCGCCAGTGCCAGCGCGGTCAGCGGTGACTGTTCAGCGGGTTTCAGTACCACCGAGTTACCGGAAATCAGCGCAGGGGCCAGTTTCCAGGCGGCAATATCCAGTGGGAAATTCCATGGTACAACCGCCGCAATAACGCCCATGGGCTCGCGGGTGATGGTGGCAATATTATTGCCATCGGTTGGTGCCACTTCGCCATACATTTTGTCAATCGCTTCGGCATACCAGTCGAAACAGGCTGCGGAACCTGGAATATCAATATTGACCGCATCATTTACCGGCTTACCCACATTCAGGCTTTCCAGCAGCGCCAGCTCATCCAGATTCTCACGGATCAGCTGCGCCAGTTTCTGCATAATCGCTTTACGCTCGCCTGGTGCTTTATCCGCCCAGACACCCGACTCAAACGTACGGCGCGCGGCGGCCACCGCTGCATCCACATCCGTAACACTACAGGCGGCCTGTTTAGTCAGCAGCTCGCCGGTGGCCGGATTAAGGGTGTCGTAGGTATCACCGTCGCTGGCATCTACAAAGTTGCCGTCGATAAATGCCTGCTGTTTCAGGGTGATCTGCTGCTGTTTTTCCAGCCAGTACGCTTTATTTTTTACAGTCATGGTTTGCTCCTTTCAGATCGCCTGATCAGGCCGTTTTTCTTCTGTTACTAAGGCATTAGCTACGCAGCTATTAGCTACACAGCTATCGGTTACAACAGCGCTGGGTATAACAGCGCTGGCCGATTTGCGCATTCGGCGCGGTGCAGTCATATTTTCTACACTCAGTACATCGTCCAGCTCAGCCACCGATAGCAGCCCTTCCGCCAGCACAATGTCACGTACACTTTCGCCGTTGCTGACCGCCTGTTTAGCGATACGGCTGGCGTTTTCGTAACCAATAAAAGGGTTCAGCGCGGTAATAATGCCGATACTGTTATTGACCGTCGCCAGACAGTGCTCTCGGTTAGCGGTAATGCCACGGATACATTTTTCGCCCAGGGTATTGATCGCCCGAATCTGTAATCGCAGTGACTGCAATACATTAAAGGCCAGTACCGGCTCCATCACATTCAGTTGCAGCTGACCGGCTTCAGCGGCCATAGTGACGGTGATATCATTGCCGATTACCTGGAACGCCACCTGATTGACCATCTCTGGAATCACCGGGTTCACCTTGCCGGGCATAATGGAACTGCCCGGCTGCATCGGCGGCAGGTTGATCTCTTGCAGGCCTGCACGTGGGCCACTGGACATCAGCCGCAGGTCGTTACACATCTTGGACAGCTTGACCGCGTTACGCTTCAGTACGCTGGAGAAGGTAACAAACGCGCCCATATCAGACGTGGCTTCAATCAGATTGCGGGCGCGGATCAACTCTTTGCCGGAGATCTGCGACAATTCCTCAATCACCAGACTGGAGTATTCCGGGTCGGTATTAATGCCGGTGCCGATGGCGGTGGCGCCCATATTGATCTCGCGGAAGAACTCCACCACCGATTTGGCTTCTTCAATATCTTCCTTGAGGGTGGAGTACCAGGCGTCGAACTCCTGGCCAAGGGTAATCGGCACCGCATCCTGCAACTGGGTACGGCCCATTTTCACCACATCGGCAAACTCCACCGCTTTCTGCTTCATCTCATAACAGAGGCCGGACAACGCTTTTACATACTCGTCGTGGCTGAGCAGAATCCCCAGCCGGATCGCGGTCGGGTACACATCATTGGTGGATTGCGACAGATTGACGTGGTTATTGGGATGCAGATGCTGGTAATCGCCACGGGCGTAGCCCATCAGCTCCAGCCCCCGGTTGGCGATTACCTCATTGGCATTCATATTGGTAGACGTGCCCGCGCCGCCCTGAATCACATCCACCACAAAGTGGTCATGCCATTGCCCGCCGACAATTTCATCACAGGCCTGACTGATCGCCGTTGTACGCTGATCATCCAGCAGGCCCAGCTTGTTATTGGCCCGTGCAGCGGCTTTTTTCACCATCGCCAGTGCATTAATCAGTTTCGGGAAGTGATGCAGCTTGATATCGGTAATGGCGAAATTTTCAATCGCGCGCAGGGTCTGAACCCCGTAGTAAGCCCTCTGAGGCACATCGCGCTCACCCAGCAAGTCTTTCTCGCGGCGACTGGTAATGGCAGTGTCCAGCCGGGTGGCAGTCTGTTTACGGCGGGAGGCCTGTTGCAGCAGCCAGTTACCCACTGCTGCGGCCCGTGTCGAGCCAGTCAGCCAGCTTTGCAGGGCATCGGGCTCCATCATCAGTAGCGCGCTATCTTTCAACGCTTCACAGCCCTGGCCAGCATCGTCAGCATCACCCAGCAGACTGTTAACCTTGCTGTACAGCACCGGCCCTGACAGTCGCAACCGCTTATCGGATAACGCCTGTTCAACTTCGCCGGTCAGCAGAATCACCACTTTCCCGGCAAGTTCACCAGCTGCCAGTCGCTGGCCTTTCTTAATTTCACGGACGGCACAAAATCGAAGTAAGGCGCTGAATTCGCTTGCTTCAAGCGCATCACAGGGTAGAACTGTTTTGATGAGTTTCTTGTTATTAGCGTTCATTTTCTACTCTGGTGCCCGGCCACCGCCAGGCGCTTATTGCAGAATACCGGCCCTGAACCACCGGCAATAAGGGTAAAACCCGGGTGTACAGGCCAGACTAGAAATCACGCTATTATTTGTAAAATATTATTATTTTGCCGATTGCATCATTTTTTCTGATGCAGAGATTATCCACAGGCTCTGCTATGAAAACGCTCCCCTTCACCCGCCACAGATCAGGTCAGACTTTTAAAGAAACGCTCATCCTGAAAGATGGTGGTGGTTTCCACCTGAATCTGCTGCCTGAGACTTTTGATAAAGGCGTCCGCCGCCGGAGTCAGCCTGAACTGGGACAGTCGGGCAATGCCCATCCGCAATGGCCGTAGCTTCTCTTTCAGCGGGATGGCGCGCAGCTCGGTACCATCCAGCGCCAGGTTATTTACCATCGGGGTATTAAACAGCGAGTAACCAAAGCCGTTACCCACCAGGCCACGCACCATACCGGTAGACTGCGCCTGATAAGCAAAGTCAGGTTCCAGCTCCAGGCTGAGAAACAGCGAAAAGAAATATTCGCGGCTCATCGGCCAGTCCAGCACCACCATCGGGTATTCCACCAGTTCGGTCAGTGACACCTCTTCACGGTCAGCCAGCGGGTGCTGCTGCCCCAGTACCGCATAGGGTGGAAACTCGATCAGCGGTTCAAACTCCACATCCGCCGGGATTTGCAGATCATAGGTCAGCGCCAGTTCATAACGGCCATCGGTCAGCCCCTGAATAATATCTTTCTGGTGCATCTCGTCACACTGCACCTGTACCGCCGGGTAGGCATCAATAAAGGACTTGATCAGCCCCGGCAGCAGAATCGGGGTAAAGGTGGGAAAGCCCACAATTTTCAGCGAACCCGACACCTCCTCCCCCAGGGTATTGGCATACTGGGCCAGCCCTTCAGCCTCACTGAGCAGCTGCTTGGCCTTGCGGATAAACTGCCGCCCCGGCGGCGTCAGCGACAACCCCTGAGCATGGTGGCGTACAAACAGTTGCAGGCCGGTGACATCTTCCAGATGCAGAATGGCGGACGAGATAGACGGCTGGGAGACATGGAGCGCTTCCGCAGCGCGGGTAACGCTGCTCAGCTCACCGGCAACGACAAAGTAACGCAACTGTTTCAGGGTAAAGTGCATGGTCGGGTTCTCTTATTGTTCTGGCTATCTGCCACTTATAACATAAGAAAAACCATAGACAACCTGGCATTGGATAGGAAAAACAAATTCTGTAATACGTCGTTCAGATCCGCGCCAGATTCTGCACCATGCGCTCGTAGTGGCTGCCCTGCCAGTAGATCGGTTAACCGCTATAGCAACCGATACAACAACCTGTATCTCGGCCGCGACCTTCGCCTCTGACTGAATAAGCCCTTATTTTCTCTTCCGATAAGAATGAACAACCAGGCATGTCTGTAGCCGGACAGACACCTGCATAACAAAATTGACTTCGTATGCAATTTACGTTTTTAATCCATGCTTATCTGAATAGACGCCTGAAGAGAGACAAGCACCATGGCCAACAAAATCCTGACCACTCATGTGGGTTCGCTGCCACGTTCCCAGCAAGTCACCGACCTGTTATTCAGCAGGGAAAAGGGAGAACCCTACTCTGTGGACGACTTTGCCCGTGTGATGACAGACAATGTAAGCGACTGCGTGGCCAAACAGGTAGAAGCCGGAATTGACATTGTGTCCGACGGTGATACTTCAAAAATCTCCTATGCGACCTATGTAAAAGACCGTTACACCGGTTTCTCGGGTGATAGCCCGCGTAACGCACCGGCTGATCTCAAGCTGTTTCCTGATTTCCTGGCTCGATTAGCACAGTCTGGTGGCACGCCCGATTACGCCCGTCCCATGTGTACCGGTGAGGTCACAGCACCGAATTATGATGATCTGAATACCGATATTGCCAATCTGAACAGCGCCATTCAGACACACCAGGCAGCGCAAGGCTTTATGACAGCGGCATCACCTGGGGTAATATCGCTGTTTTTGCCAAACCAGTACTACCCAAGCCGGGAAAAATACCTGGAAGTACTGGCTGAAGTGATGAAAAATGAATACGAAACCATTGTCGCAGCAGGCCTGACACTGCAACTGGATTGCCCTGATCTGGCGTTGTCACGCCATATGCTTTTCAACGATATATCGGACGATGAGTTTGTAAAAATTGCAGACCAGAATGTAGAAATTCTGAACTATGCGCTGCGTGATATCGACGCCGATAAGATTCGCATCCATATCTGCTGGGGTAATTATGAGGGGCCCCATGTCTGCGATATTTCAATGGATAAGATGTTCAATACCCTGATGAAGTCAAAGGCAAAATATCTGCTTTTTGAAACATCCAACCCCCGTCATGCCCATGAGTGGGAAGTATTCAAAGCCCGTCAGAGCGAGATTCCGGACGATAAAGTGCTGGTACCAGGCGTTATCGACAGCACATCAAACTTTGTGGAGCACCCGCGACTGATCGCACAGCGGCTACGCAATTTCACCGATATTGTCGGTATTGAGCGTGTCATTGCTGGCTCTGACTGTGGGTTCGGCACCTTTGCCGGTTTTGGTGCTGTTGCCCCCGATATCGCTTACGCCAAACTACGCGCGCTGGCCGAAGGTGCGGCGCTGGTTCAGTAACACCTGGTTCAGTAACACCTTCCGGTGCCAGCAGCACGCTCTGTTCTGGCACCGACTCCCCTTCTTTGGGCCCTTTCGCTATAAGCACAGAACAAAGCATTCCAACAGGTAAAGCGCAGAGCGGCAGGTTGTCAGCTATACCGGATACACAACCCTACGGGAGGTGTAAAAAATGACTGTACGTATTGGTGATATCGCCCCGGATTTTGATGCCATAACCACCGAAGGCCCGATCCACTTCCATGACTGGATTGGTCAGAGCTGGGCCATTCTGTTCTCACACCCGAAAGACTTTACCCCGGTCTGCACCACCGAGCTGGGCTATATGGCCAGCCTGAAGCCGGAATTTGAAAAGCGTAATACCCGCGTGATAGGCCTGAGTATCGACTCGGTTGAAGACCATATGGCCTGGCAGAAAGATATAGAGGAAACCCAGGGCAGCGCGGTGAACTTCCCGATGATTGCCGATACCGATATGGCGGTGGCCAAGCTATACGATATGATCCACCCCAACGCCAGCGGCGAACCCGGCAGCCGCACCGCCGCCGACAACGCCACCATTCGCTCGGTATTTGTAATCGGCCCCGATAAACGGGTAAAACTGACCATGACCTACCCGATGAGTACAGGCCGTAACTTTGATGAAGTGCTAAGGGTACTGGACTCCTGCCAGCTGACCGCCGACTTCCAGGTGGCTACACCGGTAAACTGGCGCAGCGGTGAAGATGTAATTATTGTACCGGCAATACCGGATGAAGAAGCACGGAAGAAATTCCCGGAAGGCTGGGAGGCACCTAAACCGTATATGCGGTATATACATCAGCCGCATTCGCATTGAGGGTGGTTGGGTTTTAGATTGAAAAGGGCCTCGAGGTGAGGCTCCTTTAATCATTTTAAAGCTTTACTACTAGAATATATTTATTAGTAGATGGAATTATTTTTATTGGCAACACTCTAAGGTAGATATATGTTACCAATATACAGTCCAGCTCTGAAAAGCCTTATGAAGAGTTACTTATCACTTATAACGAAGATTCCACTAAGGGTACCACTGTAAAGAGGATACTGTCCTTCTTGGCCCGGCGGAATCCTCTCGATATAATAGTCTTTACGACCACCATAAGCTTCGATCTTCAATTCTTCACTATTATCTTCAAACGACAAGTTATTACTACTTGTCTTTAATACTTCATGGGTAACAGGTATACAGCTATATTCAACATCTAATTTCTTTCCGCTTTCACCAATTATATAACTTAAGCTACCTTCAATACCCCAAAACTCATTTCCTTCCATTTCAAACCGAGTTGATTGACCTGGCTTTAGATCAGCTTCAGGATGTGACTTGTATGTCCCATGGGTATCAAAATATTTACAGCCTATTAAAGTTTGTGAAGATTGGTTTACAATATTAATTCGACAATGACAGGTCATTTTAGCATTCCTTACTTTTTTAGATGAGTTTATCAAGAAATCTAAGACATTTATCTACTTACCAACCAAAACTAAAAAACCAACAGTTACCTCACTACAAAAATCAATCATCAAAAAATATCAAAACCTGTATCATCAACATTAAACGCCATAAAAAATATTGATTTTATTTTTAAATACGACCAAAGACTTGAAAACACCAACATCCTTGAGAAGTAAACCCCACCGAAGAAAAATCAATTATTTTCAAAGCTGGAAAGATCATATATAAATTGACACTTAATTAACATTACAGCATATTACATACTCCCTATTTTTAGTATTCTAAATTCGCAACTCCACAAGATGCACAAAGCATAATTTACTTATCCAGCCAAGCACACTTATCACCAACAATGCTATCATCCCTCTATGAAAACCAGCATTGACCACCTCCCCGCCGCCAAACAGCGTGATCTCGACTATATCGTGCGGGTGATTCATGATGAATTCGCCCAGGTAACCGACTTTGCCGAGGGTAAGCGCAAGCATAGCCGGATTCTGAAGATCATTCTGTTTGGTAGCCATGCCACCGGGAAGTGGGTGTATGACCCGGCCAATGGTTATCTGAGTGATTACGATATTCTGGTGATTCTGAATGATCAGTGTCTGAAGGATGGTATGCGGGTCTGGAACAATGTCGAGAGCCGCCTGCTACAGCAACTCAAGCCACCGGTTACGCTGATTGTACATACCTTGCAGGAAGTGAATGATGCACTGGCCGAGGGGCAGTATTTCTTTTCTGATATAAAGAAGGAAGGAATTGCCCTGTATGAACTGGAGCCCAGCCGCGCCTTAGCCAGCGCTTGTAATCTGACCCCGGCACAGGCCAGGGAGATTGCACAGCGGCATTATCAGCAACGAATAAAGGCAGCAGATGGTTTTATGGAGTTCACCCGATTTGGCAAAGAACGGGAGAACTATACCCAGGCAGCCTTTCTACTACATCAGGCCTGCGAGTCTTACTACGCCTGTATTATGCTGGTGTTTACCAACTATATGCCCGCCACCCATAACCTGGTACAACTGAACAGCCTGGCTATTTTGCAGCATGAACGCTTTGCCGAAGTGTTCCCACAAACCACCCGCCAGGCCCGTAATCGCTTTCAACTGCTAAAACGGGCTTATGTTGATGCACGCTACTCGGAACACTATGAAATCAACGCCGAACAACTGGACTGGCTGATTGAACGAGTTGAGGTATTGCAGCAGCTGACAAAAGCGCTTTGTCTGGAAAGGATTGAGGGGTTTGTGGAGTAAGCTTTCGATTAATAAGGCTTTTAATAAGGTATTAACCCAGCCATCGAAAGTCTATTTCTTACAGGCAAAAAAAAGCCCCCACTCTTACGCATTTTACTGCTGGAGGGAGCCGTTGTTAGCTGTAAGACTATGACAGGCCCTATGCAGTGTCAAGCAATATGATCAGCACAAAGCCAGTCATATCGCCCAGCCAGCAGTTGAAACGACGTTACCCCGCCGCCTCATCAAACCACTGCTTTACCACTGCATTACGGCTATCAGATACCTGTCGACGATGAGATTCCTTCGCCGCTGCTTTCCAGTCCATACGCCTGATGGCTCGTGTCATGGATGGGAACTTGGTTACCAGGCCTTGTACGCCCAGATTAAAGGCCATATCCATCATCGCCATCTGTGCGGTTATCGGGTAACTGTCGAATTCTGGAAAGTTGCGTTTCAGGCCCTGCTCAAATTCACGGATGCGCTGGTTCAGCAGCTCATCAATTTTCGCTTCAGGCAGTTCAAGATGGGTATATTCCTTATAGAAGGATGCAACCCGTGCAGCGGGTTGTGCCTGCACGGCATTGAAGTCAGCCGCTATTTCAGCCGCGGTTGCTTCCCTGCCCGTTGCGCGCTCGACAAAGCCCAGCTGCTGGGCTGCTGCTACATCAGGTAGCATATTGCCGACACCAACGGTGACTTTACCAACCGTATCAAGATACATATACGGTATGGAGCCCTCGCTCTTTTTCAGTTCTTTCCTGAGATCATCCCAACCAGCCATGTAGCACCTCCTGTTTATTAGCTATAAGGCTATAAGCACTGCTTACACTTTTATAAGCAACCGGCTGCCCATAAACAAGGACAGGCAGCAGGTTCCAGTATCAGTGCAATGGCATCTGTTTTACTGGGTGATATCGCTGGATAGCAGCAGAATCTGCGAAGTTGCGTCGCTGGCTCCACACACGATGTCAGTCTTAATCCTTATTCAGCTTCTCAATCTCCAGTTGTTCCCACACCGGGTTACCCCATAGTGGTACGGTGGACATGGAGTGCTTATAGCTGCCTTGCAGCTCTTTGGTGGAGTAGCTCAGGTATATCAGCGTTCTGTTTCTCTCATCCCAGATACGGCGGATTTTCAGGCTTTTGAACAGGATGCTTTTTGAGGTTTTGAATACCACTTCACCGGATTTGCTGCGGTCTATATCTGTCAGCATATCGGCATTAATCGGGCCGGTCTGGCGACAGGCGATACCCATATCAGACGGGTCGGCAAAGTCCAGGTTCGCCTCCACGTGGCTGATATGGCAGGTTACGCCGGGTACTTTGGGGTCGTTAACGATTTCGACTTTTATATCCTTGGTGGTGAACAGCCCCAGGCTGACATCACCGACTTCATTATCTGAACAGCCTGCCAGCAGGGCGGTGGCCGCCAGCGCTGTAATCAGCTTTTTCATTGTGCTCTCCTGCAAAAAAATACAGCTCCCATAGTGCGCCGAAAAAAAGACAAAAAAAAGGCATCCGAAGATGCCTGAGCCAAGGGATTGGAAATGGTAACGGGTCGGTGCAGCCTCTTCTGCCTCTTGCTGTGAAAGCGCAGCACAGTGAAACACTGTGCTGGCTGGCGGAGGCTGTCAGCCGACGGGGACGCGAACGGGGGTAAGCCGTTACAGCATCAGGCGACGGATGTCGCTCAGCAGTGCGTTGATGTAGGTCAGGAAGCGACCTGCATCGCCACCGTTGATTGCACGGTGGTCGTAAGAGAGACACAGCGGCAGCATGTTGCGCGGCTCGAACTCTTTGCCATTCCAGCGCGGTTTGATGTCCGCTTTGGAAATACCCAGGATGCCAACTTCAGGGGCATTAACGATTGGCGTGAAGCCGGTACCGCCGATGCCGCCCAGGCTGGAGATGGTGAAACATGCACCCTGCATTTCGTTTGGCTTGAGCTTGCGGTCTTTCGCTTTACCTGCCAGTTCAATCACTTCCTGGGACAGCTCGTAGATGCCTTTTTTATCAGCATCTTTGATCACCGGCACCATCAGACCGTTTGGCGTATCAACCGCAATACCGATGTTTACGTACTTCTTGTAGACGATGTGCTCGCCGTCTGCATGCAGAGAAGCATTGAACTTCGGATTTTCAACCAGCGCTTTAGCAACCGCTTTGATCATGAATGGCAGTGGCGTCAGGCGTACACCTGCTTTCGCTGCTTCATCCTTCATCGACTTACGGAAGGCTTCCAGTTCAGTGATATCCGCTTCGTCGAACTGCGTCACGTGCGGGATGTTCAGCCAGCAGCGGGACATGTTGTCGCGGGTTACCTTGGCGATCTTGCTCAGTTTCTCAACTTCAACGTCACCGAACTTGCTGAAATCAATTTCAGGGATCGCCGGGATACCGCTACCGCCGGTTACAGCAGCCGCAGCCGGTTTCTCTTTCAGCTGTTTCAGCGCCTGCTTCACGTAAGCCTGTACGTCTTCTTTGACGATACGGTTACGGTTGCCAGTGCCTTTAACTTCAGACAGATCAACACCGAACTCACGGGCCAGGGCGCGCACCGCCGGGCCTGCGTGTACGGATTTGTTTTTCTTCTCCAGCTCGGCTGGAGACAGTTTACTGGCCGCAGCCGGTGCTGCTGACGCAGGAGCCGCCGCTTTAGCCGGTGCAGGCGCTGCTGCCGCCGGAGCTGGCGCCGCTACAGGCGCGGCAACCGGTGCAGGTGCGGCACCTTTCACTTCCAGCACCAGAATCACATCACCTTCATTACAGGTGCTGCCTTCGGTGATTTTCACCTCTTTCACCACACCGCCTTTCGGTGCAGGGACTTCCATAGAAGCTTTGTCGGTTTCCAGTGCGATCAGGCTGTCGCCTTCGCTGACTTCATCGCCTGCACTTACCAGTACTTCGATAACGTCAACATCGGTCGCGCCGGACAGATCAGGTACCAGTACGTCTTCAACACCCCCGGCAACCGGTGCAGCAGCAGGTGCTGCCGGAGCAGGTGCTGGCGCAGCTTCAGCCGCTGGTGAAGGAGATACTGCTGCGGACGCTGCCGCTTCAGCCCCTGACAGCTGCAGTTCCAGCAGCAGATCACCTTCATTACAGGTTCCGCCTTCACTGATCGCAACAGAAATTACCGTGCCACCTTTAGGGGCTGGTACTTCCATGGAGGCTTTATCAGTTTCCAGCGCAATCAGACTGTCGCCTTCGCTGATCTGATCACCGGCTTTTACCAGCACTTCAATCACATCAACGTCGGTGGCACCGGACAGATCCGGTACCAGCACTTTTTCAATGCCGCCAACAGCAGCCGGAGCTGCCGCAGGTGCAGGTGCTGCTTCAGCAACCGGGGCCGATGCAGGTTCGGCCACTGGTGCAGGCGCTGCGGGTGCAGCAGCACCGGCAGCTTCGATCTCTATGATTACGTCACCCTCATTACAGGTGTCGCCTTCGTTAATCAGTACGTTTTTGATTACGCCAGCCTTGTCAGCTTCGATCTCCATGGAGGCTTTGTCAGTCTCCAGTGCGATCAGCGCGTCGCCTTCTGCCACGGTGTCACCGGCAGCAACAAATACCTCAACCACGTCTACATCAGTCGCGCCGCTGAGATCAGGAACAATAATGGTCGTCACATTCGTATCCTCTTATCTAAAGCTTCAGAAAGTTCAGCGGTTTAAACAGTCCAGGGGGCTGCTTTTTCCGGGTTGATGTTGAACTTCTGAATCGCTTTGGCGACGTCGGAACGCTCTACCAGGCCATCTTCCTGCAGGGCTTTCAGCGCTGCTACCACAACGTAGTAACGGTTCACCTCGAAGAACTCACGCAGCTTGCCGCGTGTGTCGGAACGGCCATAACCGTCGGTGCCCAGTACCTTGTAGGTGCGGTTGATGTAAGGACGCAGCTGATCAGCGTACATACGGATGTAATCGGTAGACGCAATAACCGGCCCCTGACGGTCTTTCAGGCAGTCTTCCAGGTAGGAAGTGCGTTCTTCCGCTTCAGGGTGCAGCATGTTCCAGCGCTCTACGTCCTGCGCATCGCGACGTACTTCGTTGATGGAGGTGGTGCTCCATACATCGGATTCGATGCCGTATTCGTCACGCAGGATGATGGCCGCTTCACGAACTTCGCGCAGGATAGAACCACAGCCGAACAACTGTACTTTCTTCTCTGCGTCTTTGCCTTCGTCCAGCAGGTACATACCTTTGATGATGCCGTCTTCAGCGCCAACAGGCATCGCCGGGTGAGCGTAGTTCTCGTTCAGGGTGGTGATGTAGTAGAACTTGTTCTCCTGATCCTGGTACATACGCTTCAGGCCGTCCTGAACCACAACGGTCAGTTCGTAGGCGTAGGTTGGATCGTAGGTTACACAGTTCGGGATCATCTGTGCCATCAGGTGGCTGTGGCCATCCTGGTGTTGCAGACCTTCACCGTTCAGCGTTGTACGGCCAGAAGTCGCACCGATCAGGAAGCCGCGTGCCTGCATATCGCCAGCCGCCCAAGCCAGGTCCATTACACGCTGGAAGCCGAACATGGAGTAATAGATGTAGAACGGAACCATGGTGCAGTTGTTGTTCGCGTAAGAGGTGGCAGCTGCCATCCATGCGGACATCGCACCGGCTTCGTTGATACCCTCTTCCAGAATCTGACCGGTTTTGGATTCTTTGTAGAACATGATCTGGTCAGCGTCGTGCGGCACGTAGCGCTGGCCTTCAGAGGTGTAGATACCCAGCTGACGGAACATACCTTCCATACCGAAAGTACGTGCTTCGTCCGGTACAATTGGTACCACTCGCTCGCCCATGTTCTTGTCTTTCACCAGTGTGCTCATCACACGGTTCATCGCCATCTGCGTAGACAGCTCGCGTTTGCCGCTGTCTTTCAGGTTGCTGGAGAATGCGTCCAGTTCTGGCGTCTGTAACTGTTCAAACTCGGTGCGACGTACCGGGTAGAAACCACCCAGTTTCTGACGGCGGTCGAGCATGTACTTCATCTCTGGAGAGTCCGGAGATGGGCGGTAGTACGGTACATCTTTCAGCTGGTCATCAGACAGCGGGATGTTGAAACGATCACGGAAGTCACGCAGATCATCCATCGCCACTTTTTTCATGGAGTGGGTGTCGTTCTTCGCCTCGCCGGATTTACCGGTACCGTAACCTTTAACCGTCTGCGCCAGAATAACAGTTGGCTGACCTTTGTGGTTCATCGCGGACTGGTAAGCGGCGAACACCTTGTATGGGTCGTGGCCACCGCGGTTCAGGTTCATGATCTCGTCATCTGTCATGTCCGCAACCATTTCCAGCAGCTCAGGGTACTTGCCGAAGAAATGTTCGCGGGTGTAAGCGCCGCCGTTAGCCTTGTAGTTCTGCAATTCACCGTCGCACACTTCATTCATGCGCTTCTGCAACAGGCCTTTGTCATCTTTCTCGAACAGTGGGTCCCAATGGCGACCCCACAGACATTTCACAACGTTCCAGCCTGCACCACGGAATACACCTTCAAGCTCCTGCACGATCTTGCCGTTACCACGTACCGGGCCGTCCAGACGCTGCAGGTTACAGTTGATCACGAACACCAGGTTTTCCAGCTGCTCACGACCGGCAAGCGCGATTGCACCCAGGGATTCCGGCTCATCACACTCACCGTCACCCAGGAATGCCCACACCTTGCGGTCGCCACGGTTGATCAGGCTACGCGCAGACAGGTAGCGCATTACATGCGCCTGATAGATCGCCTGGATCGGGCCCAGACCCATGGATACGGTCGGGAACTGCCAGAAGTCCGGCATCAGCCACGGGTGCGGGTAAGAGGACAGGCCATTGCCGTCCACTTCGCGACGGAAGTTGTCCATCTGTTCTTCAGTCAGACGGCCTTCCAGATACGCGCGGGAGTAAATACCCGGTGCAATGTGGCCCTGGAAGAACACCATATCGGCATCCTGTTCACCATCATTGCCACGGAAGAAGTAGTTGAAACCGATATCGTACAGCGTCGCCGAGGAGGAGAAGGAGGAAATATGACCACCCAGGCCGTCATCGTTATCATTCGCACGCATTACCATTGCCATGGCATTCCAGCGGATGAAGGAGCGGATACGACGCTCCATGAACAGATCACCCGGCATACGGGCTTCATCTTTTGGTGCGATGGTGTTGCGGTAAGGCGTAGTCAGTGAATCAACTGCCCCCACCCCCATTTCTGAAGCGTGGTCACCCAGCTTACGCAGGATAAATTTTGCACGGTCGTCGCCTTCGTTTTTCGCAACAGATTCCAGTGCTTCCAGCCACTCCTGGGTTTCGATGGGATCAATGTCTTCAATAAAATCTTGCACGTTGCCTTCTCCACTCTGAGTTTACGACGTCGTCCGTTTCGGGTATCCGGGCAGCATCTTGTCATGGTGCGCGCTCTGAGGCGCTGCAGTGTGCTGCTGAGATACCGCATCCCTTGGTTTGTAGTAATACTACAAAAATGCCGATTTACTGTCCAGCAGGCCACAAAGTAACCAATGTTACAGCCGCATGTTTGTAGTTTAAGTACAAAATAGCAGTTTAAATACAAAAGATGTCGAAACCCTGACAATACAAATAATCAGAAACCGCAGTATTAGCAGGATTTCAGTGCAGTGTAGTGCAGCCGTTCAGAAATCAGGGGCTGGCGGTCTCTGAGCGACGCAGAGCTCGCTCGACACGGGAGTTTTCCCGGCCCTGCTCCAGCAGCGCATCCTCTACATAGGCCAGATGTGCATGGGCTGCCTGTTTCGCTTTTTCCGGGTCTCCAGCAATGATGGCATCCATCAGAATACCGTGCTGTTGATGAATTTTGTCGCGGTGGCCACGCTTAGGATAGATGCTTTCCAGGTTCTCCCAGATATGCTGTTTCAACAGACTGAATAGCGCACGCATCATGTGCAGCAGCACCATATTGTGGGTGGCAGCGGCAATGGACAGATGAAAATCGACATCGGCCTGTACTTCTTTATCAAAGGCTTTGGTGGCGTGGTACTGCTCCAGCGTTTCATAACATTTACGAATCGCCTCTTTATCAGCCTGGGTACTACGCAAGGCAGCATAGTAAGCCGTAACGCCTTCCAGCGCATGACGAAATTCCAGCAGGTCGTACTGCGCTTCCGGGTGAGTGCGAAACAGATCCAGTAGCGGATCAGAAAAAGAACCGCCCAGATCTTCCGATACGTAGGTGCCTCCCCCCTGGCGACTGACAAGCAACCCCTTGGCAGCAAGTTTCTGAACCGCTTCACGCAACGAAGGCCGGGACACTTCAAACTGTGCTGCCAGCTCACGCTCAGGTGGTAACTTCTGACCCGGCTTCAGTGTGCCTTCCAGAATCATCTCTTCCAGCTGCTGCATGATTACATCCGACAGTTTTGGCTGTCTGACCCGTTGGTACGCCATCTGACCCTTCTCCTGAACGCTGAATACCCGACCCTCACCATAGATTGGTAAGACCAGTCGATTAATAGCAGACAATATTACTGCTTTTTTCTACCCCCCGGAATGGCCCGGCTGTAACAGACTGATCACACAGTACTTTATCAGACTAACACTACTGGTAAGACCAATGACAGAGCTATTTTGTCAACTCAATCCATGATCTTGACGGTATATATGCAATAAAACTGGATAAGTTCATAAAAAAATTGATTGACAGCTCATTCCTGAAATAAATAAAGTAGCCGCACATGCAGCCGGTAAATTGGTATTACCAATACTGATCTACTATAGATTAGAACATCTGGTTCAGGCATCGCAGGTATCAGTCCCGAGGCAAACACTTGCAGCGGAGTTTTGAGCCCTGGTATCAGAACCAGCACGTTAAAGCCCGAGTAATACCGCTACTGTAGCCACCAAAGCACGGCGCTGTGACAGCAGCATCGCACTTCGATGGCATGACAGAACCGGCAGGCACACATAAGAGTCCGTTACCGTGCGCTGCCCGGTCAGAACTCCACTACTGATATAACAACAACTAATCTGTAAGGATGTGTCATGAAAACGTTTGCGAAGTCTGCACTTACTGCTGCCATCGTTTCTGCTGCTGCACTTTCCATTTCTGCGCCTGCAACTGCGGCTGACAAACTGCTGCTGAAAACTCCGGTTGCTTTCGGTACTCACCTGCCAGCACTGGGCACCCCGATCAAGTGGGTTTCCGAACAACTGAAGCTGGTATCCGATGGCAAAATCCGCATGAAAATCTACGAACCAGGTAAACTGGTTTCCCCACCAGAAATCCTCGATGCTGTTTCTTCCGGTAAAGTGAATTCCGGTTATGCAACTGCCGGTTACTGGCAGGGCAAGATTCCAGCTGCCGCCCTGTTTTCTGCTGTTCCTTTCGGCCCGGAAGCAGGCGAATACATGGCATGGATGTACTACGGTAATGGCATGAAGTTGTATCAGGAGATGTACGACCAGAACGGTTACAACGTAAAAGTTGTACCTTGTGCCATCATCTCACCAGAAACTTCCGGCTGGTTCTCCAAGCCAATCGAAAAGCCTGAAGACCTGAAAGGCCTGAATATGCGTTTCTTCGGCCTGGGTGCATCCGTCATGGAAAAACTGGGTGTCGGTACGGTTCAGCTGCCAGGCGGTGAGATTTTCGGCGCGCTGGAGAAAGGCGCTATCGACGCCACCGAATTCTCTCAGCCTGCCATCGACCAACGTCTGGGTCTGCACAAGATCGTCAAGTACAACTACTTCCCTGGCTGGCACCAGCAGGCAACCGTATTTGAGCTGCTGATCAACAAGAAAACCTGGGGCAAGATGAGCAAAGGCCAGCAGGCCACCATCGAAAATACCTGTAAAGCATCCATGACCAACGCTATCGCTGAAGGTGAAGCGATGCAGTTTGATGTCATGAAGAAGGCGAAAGACAACGGCGTTCAGATCCGCTACTGGAACGAAACCATGCTGAAGACTTTCGAAGAGAAATGGGGCGAAGTTGTGGCAGAAAAAACCGCTTCAGACCCATTCTTCAAGAAAGTATGGGATGACATGAGCGAGTTCCGTAAGGGTTATGATCTGTGGGAAGCAAACGCCTTCCTGCCACGCGCACAGCGTTAATCCTGCCCTGATCAAGGTGAGCGACCGGCCGTCGTTCACCTTTTTTCATATCCGGGGTCTGCCATAGCCATCCGTGCTGGGCTGAAACACCCGAGAGACTGCCCGGCCTGACCTCTGTTGTCTGCATCTGCTGTTTGCTGTTATGCCCACCTGCCAGGCTGCATAACACCATCGCCAGCAGTGCTAGAGGTCAGCCTTGGCGGGCTTTCTCTATCCCCGCAACAACAACGGCCACATATATAACGATTATTACAACAGGGTAGGGTCTTCCCGTGACTGAAAACGATAAGCTGCCTTCAGTGCCTCTGGCCGACGGAATCGACCGCTTTATTCAACGGATAGGCATGAGCGTCGCCTGGGTTTATGTGGTGCTGGTTCTGGTTATCATGCTGCAGGTTATTCTGCGTAAGGGCTTCTCCAGTGGCCTGATCATGCTGGAAGAGCTGCAATGGCACCTGTACGCCGTTGGCGTGATGTTTGGCCTGAGTTATGCACAGACTACCAACTCCCATATTCGCGTGGATCTGTTCTACTCCCACTTTCGCGCCCGCACCAAACACATTGTAGAAATACTCGGCATTCTGTTTCTGATATTGCCGTTTATCATCATCGTCTTCCTGCACAGCCTCGATTTTGTTGCCGACTCCTGGCGCACCAACGAACACTCCGGCGCTCCGGCCGGCTTGCCCTGGCGCTGGGTGATAAAAAGTGTGATTCCGGTGACCTTTAGCCTGCTGGGTCTGGCAATGATCTCCCGCCTGATCCGTGACACTACACTGCTGCTGCGAGGAGAGCGTTGATGGAAATTAATGAGATTCTGGTTATCGCGATGTTCCTGTCGTTCATCGCGCTGCTGTTTACCGGTATCCCTGTGGCATGGGTACTCGGTGGTATCGGCGTTATTTTCGCCGGTATCGGTTACCTTGCTGATACCTACTTCGACACCATTACCGGACTGGACTACACCACCCTGGGCCTGGTGGTAAACCGCCTCTACAAGATCATGGACAACTGGATTCTTGTAGCACTACCGATGTTCATATTCATGGGCATTATGCTGGATAAATCCGGTGTCGCCGAGCGTCTGATGCAGTCTATGCAGGAGCTGTTTGGCCGCGTACGTGGTGGTCTGGCGATCACGGTAACCGCAATCGGTATTATCCTGGCGGCCTCTACCGGTATTATTGGTGCCTCCGTAGTACTGCTGGCGGTAATGTCGCTGCCATCGATGACCAGGCAGGGCTACGCCATGCCGCTGGCACTGGGCACTATCGCTTCTGCGGGCACGCTGGGTATCCTGATTCCACCCAGTATCATGCTGGTAATCATGGCCGATCAGCTGGGTCTGTCTGTGGGCGACCTGTTCAAGGGCGCAGTCATTCCAGGTCTGATGCTGGGCGCGATGTACATCATCTACATTCTGGCGGTGGGCTTCTTCAAGCCTGAAGCAGCGCCAATCCCGGACGATGCCAAGCCAATCACCATGGCTGTGTTCATGAACGTGCTGAAGGCGGTAACGCCGACGCTGTTGCTGATCTTCGTGGTACTGGGCTCTATCTTCGCCGGTATCGCAACACCAACCGAAGCCTCCGGTGTCGGCGCATTCGGTGCAGCCCTGCTGGCAGCCTACAACAAGAAGCTGAGCTTCAAGGTTGTGAAAGAAGTGGTTGGCGGCACCATGAACACCACCGCTTACATCTTCGCGATCTTTATAGGTGCCACCTGTTTTGCCCTGGTACTGCGTGAGCTGGGTGGTGATGAGCTGATCGAGTCGTTCCTGACCGGCCTGCCATTTGGCCCGTATGGAATCGTGTTCTTTATCCTGGGCGTGATCTTCCTGCTGGGCTTCTTCCTCGACTGGATTGAGATCACCCTGATCATCCTGCCACTGCTGGCACCGGTAATTTCCGCGCTGGGTCTGGATATCAATGGCCACGGTGTTGTAGATAACCCTGAGCTGGTATGGTTCGTGATGCTTGTCGCCATGGCATTACAAACCTCGTTCCTTACGCCGCCCGTCGGGTTCGCCCTCTTCTATCTGAAGGGTGTGTGCCCGCCAAATGTTAAACTATCTGATATCTACAAGGGTGTGATTCCATTTATCATCCTTCAGCTGATTGGCCTGCTGATCCTGGTATTCTGGCCACAGCTGGTACTCTGGCTACCAGCAATCACTTACAGTTGATGTGACCCGGAAAACCATGGCCGCTTGAACGCGCCGTCATTTAAAGCAAACGTTGCTTAAAACCGGAATCATTTAAAACCAGAATCATTTAAAACCAGAGCCGCTTGAAGGTATAACAGCCCAAAAGCGCTACAGCACGAAGACACAGGGAGGTGTCTTCAGCATACAGGGAGTAACAGCTAATACCGACTATCCCGCCATCTCACACATCACCATAAGCCTCAGGGCATTACCTATAACCAAGATGCGTGCTCCATAATTTAAAAACCCGGTGAATCCCATGTCTGAAAACAGCTTTATCGACCAGTTAGCCGCCATTGTTGGCAACAGCAATGTGCTGGTAAACGAAGGTCAGACCGAACACTACCGCACAGGTTTCCGCTCCGGTGAGGGCGACGCGCTCTGTGTGGTTTTCCCCACCACTCTGCTGGAACAGTGGCAGATTGTGAAAGCCTGTGTTGCTGCCGATAAGATTCTGATCATGCAGGCGGCCAATACCGGCCTGACCGAGGGCTCCACACCAAACGGTGATGATTACGACCGTGAGATCGTGATTCTCAACACCACCCGGATGAACCGCATCCAGCTGCTGGACGGCGGTAAGCAGATTCTCAGCTTTCCCGGCGCAACACTGTTTACTCTGGAAAAGATGCTTAAACCGCTCAAACGGGCACCGCACTCGGTCATTGGCTCCTCCTGTATCGGCGCGTCCATTGTCGGCGGTGTCTGCAATAACTCTGGTGGTGCGCTGGTGAAACGCGGCCCGGCCTATACTGAGCTGTCGCTGTTTGCTCAGGTCAATAAACAGGGCGAACTGGAGCTGGTGAATCATCTGGGTATTGATAACCTGGGCGACAGCCCGGAAGAGATTCTGACCAACCTGGAAAACGGTAACTTTACTGACGCTGATGTACTGGCAACCGGTAAACTGGCATCTGACCAGGAATATGGTGAACGCCTGCGTGACGTAGATGCCGACACCCCGGCCCGCTACAACGCTGACAAACGTCGCTTGTACGAAGCCAGTGGCTGCGCAGGCAAAGTTGCTGTATTTGCAGTGCGGCTGGACACCTATCCGGTTGCCGAAAAAGAGCAGGTTTTCTATATCGGCGTCAACAACCCGAACACTCTGACCGAGCTGCGCCGGGATATTCTGTCCCGTTTTGACAACCTGCCAGAAGTTGCCGAATACATGCACCGCGAAGCTTTTGATGTGGCAGAAAAATATGGCAAAGATGTGTTTGTGATGATTAACAAACTGGGCACTGATCCACTGCCACGCCTGTTCTCACTCAAAGGCACGATAACGGCCTATCTGAATAAGGTCAGCTTCCTGCCCAAAAATATCCCGGACAAGGTAATGCAGCTATTCAGCCAGCTGCTACCCCAGGCGCTACCTGCACGTATGCTGCAATGGCGTGATCAGTATGAGCACCATCTGATTCTGAAGATGAGCGATGCTGGTATTGAAGAGGCAAAAGCTTATCTGGCAGACACCTTTGGTAAAGACGGTGCGATGGGTGAAGAGCGCGGCTACTTTATCTGTAACGAAGAAGAAGCCAAAAAAGCTTACCTGCACCGTTTTGCAGCGGCGGGCGCGGCCATTCGTTATCAGGTGATGCACGAAAAAGAGGTGGAAGATATCCTGGCACTGGATATTGCACTGCGACGTAACGACACCGAGTGGGTAGAAACGTTGCCTGACGACATTCAGTCACAGATGATCAGTAACCTCTACTATGGTCACTTCCTCTGCCACGTTTTCCACCAGGATTATGTACTGAAAAAAGGCGCAGACGCGAAGAAGATCAAAGCCAGGATGCTTGAACTGCTGAAAGAGAAAGGCGCTAAGTATCCAGCCGAGCACAATGTCGGCCACCTGTACGAAGCGGAAGAACAGCTGGGCCAGTTCTATCAGGAACTTGACCCGACCAACAGCTTCAACCCCGGTATCGGTAAAACAGACAGACACAAACGCTGCTGCCACTGAAGCTTTGATGACAGGCCGGGCTGACGTCCTGTGGTTAAAAGCACGGCGATAGAAAGCCCTGCTATATAAATTCCGGCCAGCCAGTACCTGGCCAGATAACGGACTGTATTGATGTAGCGACCTGCTCCGGTTAAGGGGCATGTCTGAATGAGGATAGCACTATGGCACTTCCAGAAATCAACACCATTCTGTACACCACCTCTCTGGGTAAGCACACCCGCCCGGTTTTTCGCCAGGCTGTTCAACAGGCACTGGCAAATGACGCTACGCTGATCATGCTGCATGTTGTCGAGCCAGTTGGCGAGCTGGGCCGAGCACTGATTCAGAACTACCTGCCTGAAGAAACCGTTAAGCAGATGCACGATGAAGGCATCAACGAAATCATGAAGCAGATGAAACAGCGTGTGAAAGGTTTCCGTGCCGATGAACTGGACGCCCTGCCAGAAACACCTGACCTGAAAATCAAAGTTTGCGTCAAAGAAGGTAACCACGCAGACTGCATTCTGGATGCTGCCGAAGAGTTTTCTGCTGATATGATCGTAATGGGCAATGAGAACCGCTTTGGTCATCACAGCCATACACCACGCCAGGTGAACCGCAATGCCAAAGTGCCTGTACTGGTAGTCCCCACTGGCAAACAGTTTGATTAAACAGATAACTTCCACAAAATAGCAGCACCTTGCTGCATCCACCTGTTGTATTGCACTCATCTATATAGCCAGACCCCGGTTTCCCTGGCTAGGATGGTCGGCTGCTCCTGACTCCGCTCTCCACTTCAGAAGCAGCCGGTCTGTTTTTCCCAGGAGTACCCGATGGACGCGACCACCCTTGCACTACTTGAACGAATTTTCCAAACCGTTTTCCCGCTGACGGCTATTGTACTGACGGGCTTTTTCTATGCGAAAAAGCATCGGCCTGAAATGGCGATCCCTAATAAGCTGAATCTGGACATTTTTGTACCTGCACTGATCTTCGCAGTGATGTCAGCAAAGTCGTTCGAGATTGGCGATTATATCGACCTGGCACTTGGCGCTGCGGCAGTGGTACTGGGCTCTGGCCTGTTATTGCTTCCCATTGCAAAACTGATGGGACTAAACCTGAAAACCTTCCTGCCACCGATGATGTTCAATAACAGTGGCAATCTGGGTATTCCACTGGTGGTACTGGCATTTGGTGAACAGGCGCTACCTGCGGCGATTATTCTGTTTATGGTGGAAAATATGCTCCACTTTACTGTCGGTGTTTATATTCTGGACCATCGAAGCAATATGCTGGCCGTACTGCGAAACCCGATGATTATCGCTTCCATTGCTGGCATTGGCTGGAGCCTGGCAGGGTTGACCATGCCGCCTGCGATCTACACCTTTATTGATATGCTTGGCCAGATTTCCATCCCGTTAATGCTGTTTGCACTGGGCGTACGGATGACCTTTGTAGACTTCAGTCAGTGGCAACTGGGGGTTCTGGGTGCTCTGCTCTGCCCGCTGAGCGGTATTGTCATCGCTCTGGCAGTACAACCATGGCTGCAACTGGACAGTACACAGTTTGGTTATCTGGTGCTTTTTGGTGCGCTACCGCCAGCGGTGTTGAATTACATGGTGGCAGAACGCTATCAGCAGGAACCGCACCATGTCGCATCCATTGTCTTATTGGGGAATATTGCCAGCCTCATAATTATACCACTGGTACTCGCATGGACTTTATAACACAGCGTTGGTATAGTCGGCGCTCATTTAAGTAAAGCATCATCACAGCAGCCCGGCTTTTAAATAAGAATATCAAAAAAGTAACTTAAGAAAAGTAAAGCTCGCTGTTATTATGTATACAAGGTGACACTTTATAAAATACTATGATTTACAAGACGCTATAATTTATAAGACACTACAGTTTTCAAAGTACTAAAATTTGCAAGGTACTACAATTTGCAAGGTACTATAATTTCTAAGACACTATAGCACTGTAAAATACTATAGTTTATAGAACACTGTAGCTTATAAAATAAATTAGCTTCAAAAGTCAGAGTGTTTTTTATGAAAGCAGTCATATTAATGTCTGCTATAAACAGCCTGAAATGGAGCAGGGCATGAAGAAGGTAGGCGTTTTATTAGAGTCAGAAATTTGCAATACCCACTTATACAGAGCATTAACTAAATTATATCAGTGCCAACTGATTGATTTATATTTAATTCTCATAGAAGACGCAGCTGACTATTCATATTCAGGCCGCCAACAGGCCAGTCGTAGTACTTCTACGCTATTGAAGCTAATAGAGTGCGCCGAGTTGAAGCTCCTGTCTTCACGGGATATACGCCTGAAAAGCTATCCGGGAAAGCACCTTGTTAATGAGCTTTCAGACCACCCTGCACTCCATCTGAAAACAGAGTACGCTGACAGCCCAACCTCACCCTGTTATAACCAGAATGACATTAAAGCTGTGGCCGCGCTGGAGCTTGATCTGATTTTCAAAGCAACAACAACACCTTTATATGAGGAACTGCTTAAAACCACTCACGATGGTGCTGTTTACCTGCAATATGGTGATGATTACGCGGACAACAGCCACCCGGTGGGGTTCTGGGAAGTACTTCAGCGCCGGGACACAACAGGTTTCAGTATCCAGTGGCAGCCACCTGGGGCCAGCCCCCGCCCCCTGCTGCGTGGTAATTTACCCACCAAGCGGACTTTTACACAGAACCAGGCAAACCTGTATAACGAAGCTGCCCCTTATATCGCCAAAACGATTATAGACTACGCCACAACCAGTGAGATACCAGAGCTGGAAGCTGCACAGCCTTTTTCCAACCGCTCTCAACAATCAGTTTCGGCCCTGTCTCTGGTATCTTATACAACAAAGACAGCGATCTACTTTGCAAAACTGGCTTTCGATAAACTGGTACTTAAAAAGCAGGAGCGTTGGAGTGTTGTTTATCAACGTGCCAGCTGGAATAACATTGATCTTAGTAAAGGGCTAACGATAAAAAACCCACCGGGGCATTTTTATGCTGACCCTTTTATATGCCACCACAACGACAGAGATATTATCTTTGTTGAAGACTATGACTACAGTAAAGGGTTTGCCTGCATTGCAGCAGTAGAAATTATCAATGATGACGAGTACAGAATTCTGGGGCCCGTTATAGAAGAACCTTACCATATGTCTTTCCCTTTTATACTACATCACGAGGGAGAGCTGTATATGATTCCGGAAGTATCCAAATCCAATGCCATCCGGCTCTATAAATGCATCGACTACCCGATGAAATGGGAGTATCAGAAAGATCTGATCAGCAATATAAGAGCAGCAGATACCATGATATTTCAGCACGATGAGAAATGGTGGTTGCTATCCAATATTGCGGGCCCGGATAGCAACGACTTCAATTCCACGCTTTCAGCATACTACAGCGACTCCCCTCTGTCGGATAGCTGGACTGCACATCCAGCAAACCCACTGGTGTTTGACAGCAATACAGCGCGTAATGCTGGAATACATATACAGGATGGACGGATTATTCGCAGCAGACAGAAACAGGGGTTTGACTGCTATGGTGAAGCCTTGAGCCTGGCAGAAATCAAGCAACTGGATAACCAACATTTCAGGGAACAGACACTGTGCACGCTCAAGCCTGATTTTCAGCCCGGCCTGGCTGGCTGGCATCATATGCATTCCAACGGCAAGCATGTGGTATATGACTGCCTCAAAAAGGAAAAGACCAGTCACTGAATGCCCAGACTGACAAATAACTGCGCTTGAACAAGTCCCAGCTAAAGTAGAGTTTATAAGCACGAGAACATAATCAATCTGTGCCATGCTGAGCGGGCAGACATTACAAGTACGATGGATGTCAGCCCGCTTTTTTCCCGCTGCCTGAAACTGTCGCTTACACTGCCAGCACAGATTGCACCTGCGTTTCTATACGCTTCAGCGCATCCACCGGGCTGTCAGCGCGGGTAATTGGACGGCCAATCACTAGATAATCACTCCCCGCTGTCAGCGCATCTGCTGGCGTCATAATACGTTTCTGATCACCCACTTCTGCATCAGCCGGACGAATCCCCGGCGTGACCAGTTTAAAATCCTTGCCAATGACTTCACGCAATGGCGTTACTTCCTGTGCAGAACAGACCACACCGTGCAAACCGCTGCTTTCGGTAAGCTTTGCCAGTCTTTTTACGTGCTCCAGTGGTTCAATATTGAGCCCAAGATCAGCAAGATCACTTCGCTCCATGCTGGTCAATACAGTCACGGCAATCAGCAGAGTGTTTGCACCGTTGACCTGTTCCAGCTCTTCACGGGCAGTCTCCATCATTCGACGACCACCAGAGGCGTGCACATTCACCATCCAGACTCCCATCTCCGCAGCAGCACGTACCGCTTTAGCGGTGGTATTGGGAATATCGTGGAACTTCAGATCCAGAAAAACTTCAAAACCTCTGGTATGTAGCGCTTCCACAACCGCCGGGCCACTGCGGGTAAACAGCTCCTTACCCACTTTTACCCGACAGCGGGAAGGGTCGAGACGCTCAGCCATAGCCAGGGCATCTTCTTTGCTGGCATAGTCCAGGGCAACAATTATGCGGTTCTGATCAACGCTCATTCGGCTTAAATTCCTCTCTTCATTATGAATACGTCTACATTCGCAGACAAAAAAACAGGGCCATTGGCCCCGGTATTATAAAAATAAGTACAGATTATTCACCTTCCAGCCCCTGTATAGGCCGGGTTGAACCCCACTTTTTACAAGAGGGACAATGCCAGTTCAACTGACGACTGGAAAAGCCACAATGGTTGCAGCGATAAACCGGTTTGCTCATCTCAAGCTGCCCTGTCAGCCCCCGCAATATCCGCAAGCGGTCCTGTAAATCTGTTTTGTCCGACAAAACTTCATCATGCATATGCAGATCCATCAAACGGTTAAAGCCTTTAACAGATGGACGCTTCTTCAACTCTTCCGTGATATAGCAACCCGCTACATAACTGCCGCGCTGTATCCTGATATGTTCAGCAACAGCCAGCATCACCGAGGTTGAAGGCGCATTAGCCATGCAGCTACGTAAGTATTTAATACAGTCGTCAGGATGGCCCAGTGCATCATAGCATTGCTGCAACTCTGTCAGCGTTTCACGAATGAATAGCGCGTCACGGTCATGCACTTTGTGAAAGTTACGGATCGCCTGACGCCAGCGCCCCTGCCGGTAACCAATACGCGCCTTCAACAGGTAGATACGTACCTGAGAATCATCATAACGCCCAGCCTGTTTCAGATAACTACGTGCAAGCCTGTCATCACCCTGTTGAAACGCCTGCTCTGCCAGTTCACAACTATAATGTGTCAACTCAGTGGCCAGTTCCTGCTGCTCTTCAGCTTCCAGCTGCTCGCCAACATCAAGCGCCTGCTGCCAGTCACCGAGTTTTTCGTACAGTTGAATCAGTAACGCGCGCGCATTAAAGCAGGTACGTACAGGAGGCTTCTGGCGGATAATCTCCAGTAACAGGTTTTCTGCACGATCAAGCAGCCCTACAGCATAGTAGTCACGGGCCAATGCCATCTGTACACGTAAAAAGTCATCGCGGGTAAGGTCTGGACGTGCCAGCAGGTTTTGATGAATGCGGATCGCCCGCTCTACATCTCCTTTGCGCCGAAACAGTTTTGCCAGAGCAAGGTGGGCAGGAATAGTGTCGGAATTTATTTCCAGGGCACGGATAAAGCTCTCAATTGCTTCATCTACTTTTTCATTCAGGAGGAAATCAAGCCCGGTAAAATATTCCTGGCTTAAATTGGCTGGCGGCCGGGCCTGAAGCCCGGCTCGCTCACGCCGTCCCAGCCACCAGCCGATGGCAATGGCCAGAAACAGCGGAATAATAAGATAGTAATGCTGAAGTTCAGACGGCATCTTTCAGTGACGATGTACGCAACTCATCCAGCTCTCGCTGTGTCGTGCTGGCACGACGACGAGCGGCACCCAGACGCACGCGCAGAGCCAGTACCGTGAAGATGCTCAGTATGATACCCAGCACTGCACCCAGACCCAGTGCAGCCAGCAGCCACAAGGACAGGCTTGCCTCTGGCAGCTGTACAACTACCAGATCAATAGCAACCTTCTGGGTGTTATGGATCGTAAACTGAATACCTGCCAGCAGTACTGCGATGCAGAGTATTCCGGTAATCAGAGTTTTCAACCAGCGCACGAAAATGCTCCCTTATTCAAGCTATTAACAGACAACAGCAGGCCACCGCCTGCTATTAATGGTGTTCTGTGCTGTCTGTAAGCCGACAGCTACCCTGTGAGGCCTGTTAT
>JAOXSF010000173.1 GCA_025800125.1 Marinobacterium sp. | reverse complement strand
AATAGCGCGCCCTCGGACAGGGTATCGCCCGTTTTCACCTGCTTTATGCGTCCATTCGCTGGGTACTTGAAGGTAAAGCGTGGGGTAGCCGTAAGCGCTGGCTGCTGTGCGCGCGCAGGCTGGCTGTTTGATGCTGAGTGCTGTGGCGTTGGCGTAATATCCGCTTCTATAACAGCCAGGGTGTTCCCGGAACTGGAAAGGTCCGATAGCAACGGGTATAGCACCACGATTAATGTCAGTAGCGCGACAGCACCTGCGAGCCCTTGCCAAATCGGGCCGGGCTGCCTGGCGGGTGTGGTTTGTGCTGTTACTTGAGTTGCAGATGCGCTGGAGACGTCGCTGTGTGTCCCCACCAGTTGTGCTGGAATATCTGCCACTGTATTGACAGCCAGGCAGCTGACTCCGGCCCCTTCAAGCTGCTGCAGCAAAGCGCTACCTTCCTCCGAGATCGGTTGGCCCTTTGCATAGAGGAAGTGGTGAACCGACCCCGCCTGTGTCAGTACGGTTTTCAGTTTTGATTCAAAGGCGTTGCCTGCGCTGCTAACTGGCTGCAGGTGGCCGTCCTGGGCAAGCAATGCTGTTGCGCATAGCGGCGGAAATGGGTGATCTGGCCCTTCATCTGACTGGGCTCTGGCATAGGCAATATAACTGGAAAGCTGATGGCTGTTGCCATGCCATCTTTTATAGTCCTCTGTTGGGCTGTAGTAGTATTGCAGCGTTACTGGTCTCTGGTTACCCAGAAGCCCTTCCAGGATGTCGCAGAAGTCCTGGCGGTCTGCAACGCTGATACCGTTTGCGCAGCGCATAAAGCCAGCGTCAGGCCTTCTGTCACTCAGTTGGGCCTCAATACCCACCAGCTGGGTATTTTCAGTGACCGGGAAAAAGACCTTGGTCGCATCCTTGTTCATACTCATCCGTTACTCCTGTAAACAGAACCGTAGATCTTTCAGATAAGCGGTTGGGTCGGCATCACCGTAGGGCCAGATATCCTGCCATGGCAGGTAATCACCGTTCGCACTTACCCATTCATGGCCCGCTGCATCCACGATGCGCAAGTTCTGGTCTGCGCGGATATGCGAGCAGTTTACCGTCATCTCCCAATCGATTCTATCCGATGCGTTGCCCAGTGCCAGCAGTTCCAGTGTGGCCTCTGCGCCGCAATTAAATTTACAGATAAGTATATGGTGGCGGCCATCATTGGCTTTCGGCTGAATTTTGCCACACTTAAAGGTGTCGATTTGTGTGGTGCTCAGGCTTTCTAGCGGGAGTAAGGCCGGGTTGGCAGGGAGTGCTGGTTGCCAGAATGTTGTCAGTAACTCAGGGCAGGGAATCAGCCCGTTATCACCAAACTGGTAGAGTTTGCCGTCAAGCATCAAGGTTGGTGGTAAACCTTCCGGTAAACTGAAGGTCGCGCATAGCGGCTCAAAACGTAGCGCTGTAACACGGCTACAGATATCGTTCAGGGTTTGCCAGAGCTGGTCATTATTTTTCTTGCGCAAGCTGAATATAAACCGGATGCGGCGTTTATGGGGGCTCTGGCGGCCATCATTGCTGATGATCTGCAATACATGCTGCAACCAGTCATCATTGTCATTCACCAGCAGCAGATCAAGCGTTGTCCATGGTGTGTCACACACCTCGTACAGTTCCAGGTCTGGCATCAGTGTGCGCGGCATATGTTCCCGCAGGTAGTTATGCAGCAGGGCCAGTGCGTCTACGTTATTTCTATTTTTGAGGTAACTTTTCAGTGTATCCAGCCGACCAGGGCGTTCAAGTAGCGGGTCTTTATTGGTTGTCTTAATAATACTGTACAGTCCCTCTGCGGTGATGCCGAAAGCCCCAGCAATATCCTTGTGCTTTACCCCGGTTGCCTTAATGCCATCAAGCAGGTCTTTGTGGTTCATGCTTTTCTCCATGAGCATTTAATAGAACCTTATTTATACGCGGTTTTAGTTTGACGTAGTTAATGAATACAGGAAAGTGCCAGGTAAAGTTGGTGCTTTCTGTATCTGAATTGACAACAAAGCCAGATGAGGCGGCTGTTGGGACATAGCTCTTGAAACATAGCTCTTGAGACATAGCTCCTGAGACATAGCTCCGAGGCTGGCGCACAAAAAGAAAAACCGGGCAACCCTGAGGCTGCCCGGTTTTTATAGCCCTGGCTTTCTAATAGCCGTATCTATAGCCGTTATATCTATGCCGGTTATATCTATACTGGCTACACCAGCACCAGCGGG
>JAOXSF010000167.1 GCA_025800125.1 Marinobacterium sp. | reverse complement strand
AACCTGCCGACTCTGAGACGTCCGATTCTGGCTGCTGACAGTAGCGGTTAGCGCAAAATTTGTTTGAGCGAAGCGAGTTTATTTTGCGCCGCGAATGGCAGTGGTCAGAAGCGGAAATAGCGACTCAGCGGAGGTGTTGAGGTGTTGTCAGGGGAAACGCTTTCCCCTGACGTACTGGCAGACCAGCATGAAAGTCAGGAGGCGATACCCTTACTTTCCGGCTGGAGTGATGTTGATCGCGATAGCGCGTGAGAGTATGCAAGGTTGCGTCAATCAGGAGAAAGATATGCCAATTGCACAGATCAATATAATCGAAGGGCGCACCGATGAGCAGAAAGAGATGCTTATCGCAGAAGTGACCCAGGCAATTCACCGTTCCATTGATGCCCCGGTGGCCAATGTGCGGGTGATTCTGAATGAGATGCCGAAGCAGCACTTTGGTATCGGTGGCGAGTCCGTTAAGAAAATGGGTCGCTAATAATTTATAAGTCGGGGTTATATTCAGATAACTTCGACTTCTGAATTTTCAACATAATCGAAACTCTGAAATATGCTTTTATACTGCAACGTATACTGATAACAAAATATCAGGCTGACTCTTTTGCTGTATTCTAAAAATCAGAATTGATGATTTGATCAGTTCCGGATAATCGGCTTTACGATTTGATTAAAAACTACGGGTCTGCTTTAAGGCCGGTCAATGATCGTTTGCTCTGAATTCAGCAATGATGCGGCCTTTAACCAAAGAATGGTGCGCCTAACTCACTGTTTTATTGGTGTTTTCTGGATCGTTTATGTGGTTTTAAGCTGCTGTTAATAAACTGGCACAGCGGTTGCTGACCTTTTGGAATGCTGTAATGGGTTGTGCAAAATTGACTCTGGTGAAGATTTCGATGACATCAATAAATAAAACAAAGTCTGTGAAAGAAATAAAACCTGTCGTCTCGCATCTTTACGTAACTGAGTATAGTCTGGATTTATTTAAATGCTCGGTTGCAAAAGGTAGACGTAAAAAATTAATGCCTGCTATTGTGGCAGGGTTTTCTATCAGTTTGCTGACGGGCTGCGAGGCACCGCTTAACCTGGAAGGCGTTGAGAAGGAGCTGGCTAAACAGGTTCGTCGTACTGACCAGTTACAGGGTGTGGTGTCCAATGGCCAGGCGCTGGTGGCTGTCGGTGGTAATGGCCTGGTGCTGCGTAGTGAACTGGCCGCTCAGCCTGCCTGGCAGCGTCAGACGCTGGACGGTAATCCGGCGCTGATCGATGTGGTTGCCTGTCCTGATAACGCCTTTGCTGCGCTGTCGATGGATCGTACCGTCTGGCGCAGCAGCGATAACGGCGTCAGCTGGCAGCGTAATGAACTGCCAACGCCTGAAAACGTGCTCTCGATTAGCTGTGCCCCGGACAACGCCCTCTGGGTCACCGGTTCTTTTTCTACCCTCCTGAATAGTGCCGATGGTGGCGCCAGCTGGACTGAAAACAGCCTCAATGAAGATGCGATGCTGACCGGCATTCAGTTCTTTGACGGGCAGAATGCCGTGGTGGCCGGTGAGTTCGGCATGATCGCCCGTACCAGCGATGGTGGTCAGAGCTGGCAGCTGAGCGACCCGATCCCCAACGATTTCTACCCCCAGGGCAGTTACTTCAAAGATGCTGATCATGGCTGGGTTGCCGGGCTGAGCGGTGCAGTACTCTACACCGATGACGGTGGCCGGAACTGGCAGCAACAGCACACCGGTACTGAATCGCCACTCTACAGCTTCCGGGCGGTGGACGATGAGCTGTTCCTGCTGGGTGATCACGGCACCGTGCTGAAGCTGGCCGGTGATCGCTGGCAGAAGGTGAAAACGCCGAAGATTCCGGTGTACCTGCGTGCTGCGGCACCGGTGGGCGAAAACCAGCTGCTGGTTGCCGGTGGTTGGGGCGCGCTTTTTACCGTGGACACAACGGCCACTGTAACTGTGGCAAGCAACAGTGCTGACTGAGGGGCTGAGCAATGGATAAAACATCTGCACAGGCCCATCGGGCCACCCATGCATTGCATGAGATTGATCTGGCGATCTTCCGCCATCCTGCCGCTGTATTGGGGCTGATTCTGGCAATTACGCTGTTTTTCGCCAGCCAGATCCCCGGCGTAAAGATGTACTCGGACTTTGCTGACCTGCTGCCGCAGGAGCATGAGTACATTGTGCTGCATAACGAGATCAAAGAGTCCTTCGGCGGCGCCAACGTAGTGATTGTTGGCGTTGAGGTGGAGCAGGGCACGGTCTTCGATTCCGATGTGCTGGCCCGTATCCACCGGGTGACCCAGGCGGTGGACAGCCTGCCGGGGGTTAACCATAACCTGGTGGCTTCGGTGACTCACCGTAACAGCCGTAAGGTCTGGCTGACGCCGGAAGGAAACGTTAACTCTGCGCCATACTACAACCCGCAGGAGCCGGATATGTCCGGCAATCAGCTTACCGAGTTGCAACAGGATGTCACCGCTGACCCACGGGTATACGGCCCGCTGGTATCGCCGGATATGAAGATGGCGCTGGTGAAGGCACAGCTATATGAAGGCCAGCTGGACTACGTTAAGACCTTTAACGAGATCCAGAAACTGCGTGAAACCGAGGGTGCCGAGGGTATCCGTATCCATGTCACCGGCCAGCCGATGTTGGTGGGCTGGGCCTATCAGTACCTGGATCAGATCATCGAGATCTTCCTGTTTACCGCGCTGATCATGGTCTCGCTGCTGCTGTTCTACTTCCGCAAGGCATACGGTGTACTGATCCCGCTGGGCGCGGTGATCGTTTCCTCCATCTGGGGCATCGGTATTATCTCCCTGTTCGGCTACAACCTGGACCCGCTGGGACTGGTAATCCCGTTCCTGATTTCCGCCCGTGCTATGTCCCACGGTATCCAGATCGTGGAGCGTTACTATCTGGAGCTGAACCAGCTTGACGCCCTCTCTTCTGAAAAACGCTCTTCTGAAACAGGGCCTGATGCCGAAGGCAAAGACAACCATAAGCTGGCCGCTCAGCACACCTTCGACAACCTGTTCCGGCCAGGCTCGCTGGGTGTGGTATCCGATGCCATCGGTTTGCTGTTGATCGCCATTGGCTCTATCCCGCTCAATACCAAGCTGGCGCATTACGCATCGCTCTGGGCGCTGAGCATTATCATCACTGTGCTGCTGGCGGTGCCATTGCTGTTGTCTGTGCTGCCGCGTCCGCGCAATACCGAGGTGAAAGAGAATTTCCTGCGCAGCGTCGGTTACTTCTGTGCCGATGTGATCTCTGATCAGAAGCGGGCGAAAAGCGCGCTGATGATAGCGGCAATGTTGCTGGTATCGGGTTGGTATTTCTCCTCCAAAGTGGTGATTGGTGAGTCTGAGCCAGGCAGCCCGATTCTCTATCAGGATCATGACTACAACATCAGCTCCAAAGCGGTGAACGATAGCTTCCCCGGTTCCGAGGAGCTGTACATCGTGGCGGAAACCCGTGACAACGGCGGTATCAAACGGCCAGAGGTGCTGCGCGCGCTGGCGGATCTGGAACGCCATATGTTGCTGGACCCGGAAGTGGGCGGTGCTAAAGGTATCCCTGATCTGGTAACCCAGGTAAACCGTCTGCTGCATAACGACGATCCGCGCTGGAGCCAGATACCGGAAGACGCCCAGTATGTCGGTGGCCTGATGTTTACCTACATGATGTCCAACCCGATTCCGGGCGCGCTCAATGAGTTTGTGGATACCGATGAGCGGGTCGCCAACCTGGTGTTCTATTACAAGGATCACCAGGGCGAAACGATCCGTCGTGCCATCCATACTGCTCGCCAGTGGATCGCTGAAAATGAAGGTAAGGTGGAAGGCCTGACCATTCGTCTGGCGGGCGGCACCATCGGTGTAACCGCTTCCATGAACGAAGCCGCTTACGAAACCAACCTATGGGTGCTGCCGCTGGTATTCCTGCTGATCTTCGCCATGGTGACTTTCTTCTATGGTTCCATCTCCGCAGGCATGATGATGTTTATGGCGATGATGTTCGCCACCACGCTCACCTACGCCTACATGGGCGCGACCCATATGGGGATCAATATCAATACGGTGCCGATTATTGCGGTAGGTGTGGGGGTCGGCATCGACTACTCCATCTACATGATGGACCGCATCCGCAGCGAGATGGTGAAGCTGGGTGATCTCCCCAAAGCGGTGCGCGCTGCCATCAGTACCACCGGTCTGGCGGTCTCTTTTACCGCTATCACCCTGATTGCAGGCATCGTGATGTGGGTGCTGCTGTCCGATCTGCGTTTCCAGGCCGATGCTGCGCTGCTGCTGATTGTGATGGTGGTGCTGAACGCCATTGCTGCGATGCTGCTGGTGCCGTCCTGGGTGCTGGTATTCAAGCCGAAATTTATCTGTGACGCCTACGAAGACGAAGACGGTGTTATTCACGCGACCTGATCGTACCCCCGCTTGCCACTGCGCAAGCGGGGTTTTCTTGCGTGCTGAAGATTCAAAATCTGATTCTGCAAGTTCGCTGTCGATGTTTGCTGTGACAAAAAAGCCTGAAGGATAGAAACAGTATGTCTAAAAAAATAACAACCAGACTGAGTGCTCTGTCGGTTGCAGTGACGGCGGCCATGGCCGGACTGACTGTACCCGCGTTGGGTCAGGCCAGTGAAACGGAATGGGCCGGTTTCGTTGAGAACGCCACCTATATACGTGATGGCCGGGGCCTGACTAAATTTCGCAATACCGCCCAGGCAGAGTGGTCGCGCCAGTTACAGCCGGTGGGTGCATTTTCCGAGGTGTCATTCCACGGCACCCTGCGCGCCACTTATGATGGCGTTTATGACCTGAATAAGAATGAGTTTGGTGAGGATGCCGGTGGCTCGGTGATAATCGAGTCTGTTGGCCTGCCAGCAATGGGTGGTCCGAGCTTTGTGCCCCATGGTGGCGGGCTGGGTAATACCGCCGTTGCCGGTGCTTTTGGCCTGACCAATAACGCCTTTGTTGATGACTACGGCAGCCGTAACCCGAATGATGGCATGATTGTGCTGGGTGAGGAGCTGCATGAGCAGGGTGGTGGTGTTGCCTTCGGTGTGCCAGTGCGTCCCTGTGATGTGGACAGCCGTGGCTGTCTGAGCGGTTATCTGGATCAGGACACCGATGATCTGCGCTACCCGGAATTTAATGACCGTTGGGATGTACTGCGTGAAGCCTACGTAGATGCCACTATGGATCTGGATTCCGGCAGTCAGCTGAACTTCCGTGTCGGTCGTCAGCAGATTGTCTGGGGCCGTACTGATCTGTTCCGCGTACTGGACGTGATCAACCCGGTGGATTACTCCCGCAACAATATCTACGACGAGCTGGAAGATATCCGTATCCCGATGTGGATTCTGCAGTCCGAGCTGCGCATGGGGCCGACCGGTGTCTTCGATGATCTGAACTGGTCAGTGATGTGGAACTTCGACAAGTTCCGTCCCAGCAATCTGGGCAGCTGTTCTGGTGCCTATAACATCCTCGACGGTGCCTGCTTCTTCCGGGGTATGAAAAACCTCTGGGATAACGGCGGTACGGTGGCCAACTTTGCCGGTAACGGCACCCTGGCGACCAATTTTGGCCCGCACCAGATTGGTATCCGCGATGTTGAACTGCCAAGCTGGAGCCTGGCCAATACCCAGCTGGGTACCAAGCTGGAAGGTGTCTACCGTGATCTGACCTTCTCTCTGAACGCGTTGACCTACCGCAGCCAGCTACCAAGCCTGCGTGGCGGTACCACCATTAAAGATCAGATTATCAATCCGTTTACCGGTGAGCTGCAAAGTGACGGTGTGCCATACCTGATCGCCTTCGATATGGTGTTCCCACGGGTTAACCTGATCGGCGGTTCGATGGACTACTACGCTGAAGGGATCGATACCGTTATCCGTATGGAAGCGGCTTACACCGAAGGCGAAGAGTTTGCCGATACCCTGAGCAAAGACCTCTACTCCGAGTCTGATGTGTTCCGCTTTGTTATCGGTGCGGACAAAAACATCATGATTCCGGCGCTGAACAAGTCCCGTGCTTTCCTGTTCTCGGCGCAGATCTTTGGTGAGCACCTGCTGGACCACCGTGCTGAAACCGCGACTCTGGGTGAAACCGGTTTTGCGGCCTGGAAATCCAATCATATCGCTACCTTGCTGATGAAAGGCTGGTGGATGAATGACCGCCTCAGCCCACAGCTGATCATGGCCCATGACTTCCGTGCCGGTGCCACCGCTGTTGCCCCTTCGGTTGAATGGCTGGCGGATGACAACTGGAAAGTTACCCTCACCGCCAACGTCAAATTTGGTGATGGCGCGCGCAAAACTGACGACTGTCGCTCCTGTAACCCATATGACCCGTTCACTAACTACGGCACGGCTGAGCACGCCGGTGGCACGGCCGGTTCTGCTGGCTTAAGTGGATTTGAGCCGACTGGCCGTTTCCGTTCCGGCCCGATTGGTATGGCGCAGCGTGAAGACGAAATCCAGCTGACAGTGCGCTACCGCTTCTGATCAGTCTCTGAACAACCCTGTGTCGGGCTGAATGTCCGGCACTTCGTAGAGTAAAAGGTATTCCGGTTATGATGAAGAAAGCATACTTAAGCCTGGCGATTGCAGCACTATCCCCCACTGCGATGGCTGTCACCTTGCAGGATGTAGAAAACTCCTTCTACCCATACAAAAATGGTGCGCCACAGGTGGATGGCCTGAGTGTCGGTATGGTGATCAACAAGGATAATGTTGAGCAGTTCAAAGCCAACCTGGACCCGGCGATGTACCGCTTTATCGCCGCAGGTAACTACGAGATGAAAGTGGGTGCAACCACCTCATTCGACCTGCACCCGAACTATGTGGAAGCCACCAAAGCACGCCTGGGCAAAGTAAAGCTGGGTGAGAAAGTCGGGCAGATTGAAGGGGCGGATGCCGGTCGTCCATTTGTGGCAGAGCCGGATATGAACGACCCGCGTGCGGGTGAGAAGCTGGCCTGGAACTTCAAGTACGGCTACAACTGGGGTGACTCCGCCGCGATCATGCCGTTCTACTGGAAGTTCCGTAATATGGGCACCGGTAAAGTAGAACGTACGCTGAAGTTCAACTTTCACTTTCTGAACTACACCCACCGGGTAAACCAGGACCCGAAACCCGCGCTGACGCCAAATCCGTCCAACCTGTTCCGTGGCACCTACGTACAGGTGGTGGAACCGTTTGATGTGAAAAATACCCAGCTGCTGATCCACCGCTACGAAGACGACCTCAAACGCGACAACGCCTACCTTTACCTGGGCTTCCAGCGCCGTGTGCGTCGTCTTTCCACTGGCCAGGTGACTGATGCGTTCCTGGGCTCGGATATCATGATCGAAGATTTCGAGGGCTATAACGGCCGTATCTCTGATATGAACTGGAGCTACAAAGGCACCCGCAACATCCTGATGCCGTTCTACAACCACAACGACATGGCGCTGGATACCGAAACCCACAAGGACCAGGATGGCTACCAGGTGGTGGCATTTACAGGTCAGGGCGGTTGTTTCCCTGATATTACCTGGCAGGTGCGTAAGGTATACGAGCTGGAATCAGCCTCCGTTGATAAGAACCACCCGATTGGCAAGCGTTCACACTTTGTTGACGCCCAGACTTTCACCATCCCACGTACGGTTTCCTATGACCGTAAAGGGGATATGTGGAAAACTTTTACCATCGGCCAGTCTCACCCGGACTTCCACCTGCCAGCTAACAAAGGCACCGGTGTGTCTATTGATGACTCGTTCAGCATGATTGATTTGCAGGCCAACCACTGTACAACCGGTCAGTTTAAAGGTCAGGTAGACCCGACTCTGAGCCCGGCGAAGAAATTCACCGTACAGAACTTGCGTGCATCGGGGCGTTAAAGACTGTGATACGTTAAACAGATAACACAACTGTTTTTCAGAAGATCACCTCTTCGTTGGTAGTAGTGAACCTTTACCCGGCTTTGTGCCGGGTTTTTTCGTCTGAGTAAATAAGTAAAAATAGTAAATAGCTGGCAGCGGAGCTACCAGCCATTAAAGATTAAAATCTGTAGCTTAATAGCTATGGGTTGATATTAAAGATAGTATGGTCGGCTTCTGCTACGGGTGTCAGTACAGTAATGTCTGGTGTTGAATCTGTAGATTCCGTTATATCAGTAAATTCAAGGTCAGAATCACCCAATACAGGACGGTAATCTCTCATTTGTGCTGAAAACACATCTCTGTTTAGAATTTCAGATTCTTCAATTGATTCTTTGGACAATTTCAGGTTGTCTGGCAGGGCAATAATAGAAGGTGCACTCGGATGTGGAGGATAGGCCAGACCCGCAGCAATCAGTCGACCCTGACTATCTGTTGTAATCGCATCAATTTCAGTTTTAAAATGGTGAGAGAGTGAAACGCTTGGATTAAAATCTGAGCTGATATTTATAATTGCGCGTTCTCCGACGTAAAGAATATGATTGTCAGCAGTCAGTGTCATACAGCCTCTACGGCCGTAATTTGAAAACGCGAAATGTAAAGACTCAACTGATGAGAAATCATCAGTTAATTTTAAAATTGTTCTTCCTTGTTTTCCTAAGCTAACAATAATATTTCCTTGATTGTCTTTAAGGACGGTTCCTACATCTAACCAACCATTGTTGTTTTCACCCAAGACTGTGATTTTATTTAAAATGGTTAAATCTTTGCTTATCTGCATAAGGTGAGTATGGCTATACTGAATCTGGATGGCCGCAACAATATTGCCATCTTTTCCTAAGCATAGAGATCTTATTTGCCCTGCTACATTGTCAATAGTCTGCATCTTTTCAGAGTCAAGATCTGAATTGAGTTTGATCAGGGCTGGAGAGTAGTTTGAAGGATTAGATTTATGCGCAAATGCAGAAATATAAATGTTATCATCAGCATCCATCAGCATGTCTGTTGCCGTGCAGCCATAAAGTCCTGGCTTTATTTGGTTTTTGGTGATTATCTCCAGAGATTTGTTCAATTTTAAGGCAATAATTACCGGGCTGGACACATCACGGATTGAGGCTACCAGATAGTAAAATCCTGATGGTTGATATTTAATAAAAGCTTCACCAGTCTGTCGAGGTGCAACTGTGATTTCAAAAACAGCACTTTTGATAATTTCGCCATCTTTATTATGTTTGACTACTGCAATCCGGCCATCATTCGACTGATATGCACCTACAGCAACAATGTTATCTTCGTCATCTATCACTAAATCACTAAAACGTTTGATTGGGTCCAGACTTTTGGTTTGTGTATAGAAGTACTTTGTATAGCGGTTAACAGGCGGTTCTACAGGCGGTTCTACAGGTGGCTCTACAGGCTGCGGGCACTGCTGCGAACAGCCACAAGGCACACAGTTACCAGTGACCATACCTGGCATCATTGCGCCACCGGTGCCACAGGCATGGAAATGGAAGATATACTGCGGGTTACACTGCATCTGGTTTGCTGCTGCTTCAGCAGTTGTTGTTTCGGTTGCAGTGGTTTGTGCTGGTGCAGTTGTTGTGGATTGGCAATTACAGTCAGTTACGGATGTCATAATTTAAGCCTCTATTAAATGTAATACTGAGCCTTAATCATGATGATGATTCACTTATAAAATAATACGACCAGTGTCGGCAGGTTGATAAGTTATCATGTTATATGAAGTATTAGTTTATGAAATAATTTGACAGGCAGATGTAGCCAGCCTTTCATGGGGAAAGGCTAGGCAGGAGTTTAAATTCTAAAAATGCCACTGCACTACCGTTGGGTTAAAACCAAACTTTTTCTTGAACCGACGCAGGCTTGGGCTGGCACCATAGTATGTGTCATAGATATAGAACTTCACACCAGGGTGGTTGGTGTATATGTAGTCAGCAATTCCTGTAATTAATAAAGGGACTACACCATTTTTCTGATGGTCGCTGTGTCCGAATACGGTAGCTAGCAAAAGCATCTCCCCGGCAACCAGACAACCTGCGTAAGCTGTTAACTGGCCATCTTTGAATACACCAAAATAGGGGTAATCATGGCTTGTCGTTTGGCTGGCTGGGTCATTAATCGGTAAAGGATTCTGCTGTAACAGGGAGGCACTCATCGGCCCCTGGCGCACCGGTGCTGAACGGTGAATTTCACCGATTTCTGTCAGGTGGTCATTGTACTGAATACGTGCGAACTGGTATCCCATGCGTTGGGATTTTCTGATATTTCGTCGCGCAGATGGCTCTAGTGTTTGCAGATAAGCTGCATGGTTTTCTGGTAGTGTGTTGATCGCAACGCCATACTGCAAAAATCGTATGAATGGAAACCTGGGATGGCGCTTTGTTGCTGAACAATAGAATGCTTCCACCGCCTGATAGAAAAACGGTACATTATTGGCGGTTGATGACCTGTCCAGATCAATATCCAGTCTTGGTATTGTACGAATATCTTTAATGTCGTTAACCAGTTGTCTTAATTGCATAATGATTCCTTCCTTAATCCTGAATCTGATACAGCTTAAAATGCCTGGAGCTTCTGAATACTTATCACTCAAAACTACCAACAGGCTTGCCGAAACCGGTTTTATCAATGGCTTTTAGCATGGCTGAGTTGTTTTCTTGCGTATCTATGTAGAAGGCAGAAGTACCCCGACCAATCATATAATTAATTGCTGCTTGCAAGCCCTGTGTGGCCAGACCCTGACCGCGGCATTGAGGGTCAGTCCAGATTGAGCCGATAACGGCGCTGTCCGGTGATACGTGATAGTGATTACAAAAACCAATAGCAATCGTACCGCATGCGGTAATATGTTGCTGTTGTTGTAAAAAATAGAAAATACGCCGCTTACTCAGGCTTCTTATCAGCAACTTCAGATAGCCAGACCAACCTGTATGATCTGACAGCGCCTTCCGATAGTGGAGAGCTTTATATAAGTTGTCGATGATGACAATCTTTGAAGTATTTATATCTGAATAAAGCGTTGTACGTGACTGACGAAAGATAAACGACCGCATGGCAATTCTCCTGAATTGATCAACAGGTACGGCACAGAGCAATCCCTGTTATCAGTTGCTATCCATAAAGCAATTTCTTTGCCATGGTATGGATGCCAGATATCCTGTGCTTTTCAAGCCAGAATAGCTAGTTTTAGGTGCTAGATTCAGGTGCTAGTTATAGGTGCTGGTTATAGGTGCTGGTTATAGGTGCTATGGGGGGCATAGTTTTTAATATTGTGTCGCAAATTGAGAATCATATGGTGAAAGGTGCTATGGGAGTACAGGTCTCTGTTTCGATGCTGATATTTTGATACCGATAGGAGGAGAGTAATTAAAAAGAATTGCTCATTGCCACAAGCATGGAAGCCCCAGCCTTTCAAAGAAAGGCTGGGGAGAAGGGCGTACTTAGTCTTCGATGGTGACAACCTGATGAGAACCACTTGGTTCTGATTCTACAAGATCAGGTTTGACGGTGTTAATGACCTGGTTGCTAGCCAGCTGGTGGTTAGCGGGCTCAACGATTGATTTATCAACGTAGATTTTTACGTTTAAGTCTTTGTATTGAAGGTTACTATTCTTAGCAAAAATCCGCGTAAACCCTCGCCCAATCGGGCGGGGATACAAGCGGGAACCGCGCAGCGGTTCTAATCAGGCGTGCCTTGGCTCTGCACATATTCTCGCAGAGTTTCAATTGTCGCACCCCCTGCACTACAAGCAA
>JAOXSF010000165.1 GCA_025800125.1 Marinobacterium sp. | reverse complement strand
TCTTCTCCTTCCTGGTACTCATTCTGCCAGGTTACCATTTCCTCCTGCAGGTTCTTCACATTTTCCCCCAGATTCTCTACACCCGTTAGTACACTGTGCAACGTTTCGTTATTGGACTGCAAAGCTTTTTGCTGTTCCAATATTGCAGTAGACAATGTCTTTATTTCATCTTGTTGCACTGCAAATCTCTTATCAACATCTGTAATCACCTTTGCATACCCCATATCCACTTCCTTTCCACTGACAGGATTTAATTTATTCAGCTGTTCAGCGAGTGATGTCAACTGAACAGACAGATCCCGAACCTGTTTTGATACTGCATCACTGCGCTGGAGGGCATCCGCACGGTTTGCATCCAGTTGTGCCTGGATGTCCCTCCTAACGCCTTCTACAGCGACACGCGTCGTCAACTCGGCAGTGGCGGCAGTACTCGTCGCCGCTGCCTGCACTTCTTTTCCGAGCCGGGCGGTTACTTCCGCCGCGGCTTTAGACGCTTGCGCATCGCTGTAGGCCGCTACCCACTGTACCTCCATAGTCATTCGCTCTTCCGTACGCGCCGCACTGGCCTCAGCCGCCGCCGCCGCCATTTGCGCGACGTGGCTTTCAACTTCGCTGCGTACGGAGCG
>JAOXSF010000162.1 GCA_025800125.1 Marinobacterium sp. | reverse complement strand
GCACTTGCGTCAGGACTGCTCTGCTTCAGGGTGCTTTCAGGGTATTGCCTGTACGTTATAACTTTAGGTTCAGGATGACTGTTCGTGATCAATAAATCGTATACCCATCTTAGCTGGGGTATTGCCGTTGTGGCCGCTATCGCCGGGGTGTTCAGTACCGTGGCAGCAACAACGGGCGATGCGGCTGGCCGGGTGAATCTGATGTATCTGGTACTGCTGTATGTGGTGCTGCCGCTGTTTTCATTACTGCTGCTGGCGCTGTTTTCAGCGCTGAAAAAGCCGCCACTGCTGGTTGGGGCACTGGCTTGCTCATCACTCTGGCCCCGTTCATGGCGTGATGCGCTGCCAGAACTCAAGCGTGAACAGCGCTTTCAACCCTGGTTATTCTGTCAGAGCCAGAAAGCGATACTGGCGTTTAACCTTGGCTGTCTGGTGTCGTTTATCACCCTGTTACTGTTCAATGATCTGTCATTCGTCTGGCGTAGCACCTTGCTGACAGCCGATGACATCTACCCATTTCTGACGGTGATAGCCGCGCCCTGGTGGTTTGTTGACAGCGCTCAGCCTGCACTGGAGCTACTGGTAACCACCCGTGATTCCCGTTTGGCAACCAACCCGACCGCAGGTGCAGACTATGGTTTATGGTGGCAATTTCTGCTGGCGGCGCAGCTGTGCTACGGCATTTTGCCCCGGCTACTATTACTCTGGCTGGCTAATCACCGCTTTAAGGCTTTGCCAGCCCAGCCCATTGAAGCTGTTATACCGGTCACTGCACCACTACTGAACCAGCCACCGGCAACGCCTGTGCTGGCAGAGGTCGCGCAGTTTGAAAACCTGCAGCAGCAAGCGCACGCGCAACAGGAGCACACGCAACAGGAGCACACAGCAAACGCTACCACCGCAGCAGAACCTTACTGTCTGGTGATCTGGGCTGATCTGCCGCAAAATTTGGTAGATGAAGTAACAGCGCAAATTGGTACACCCGCACAAACCTTCCATGCCGGGCCCCATGGTCAGATGGATCAGGAGATGGCCGCCGAGGCAGACCCACGCCGTCAACTGGTACTGGTTGCAGCCTGGGAGCCACCGCTGGGTGAGCTGGATGACTTTTTGCAGCAGGGCCATGGTGCGCTGATGCCGTTGGACTGGCGCGAGAATGCCTTTACCCAGGCGTCTGCGCTGCATCTGGATGAGTGGCGACGTTTCTGTCATTCGCTGGAACAGTGGCAGTTTCTACAGCTGGACAATGCCAACCTTGATGAGGAATCGAAATGACCCCGAGTTTTGCGGTAGTCGGCCACCCCAATAAAGGTAAATCTTCGGTTGTCTCAACATTGGCGCGGGATGATCGGGTGGCGGTGTCGATGCAGAGCGGCACCACGGTCGTCGCTGAAACCTTCGAGATCCGGGTAGGCGAGTCCGGTTATCAACTGATCGACACCCCCGGATTTCAGCGTCCGCGCAAAGTGCTGGCCTGGCTGAACCAGACCGCTCCCGATGCCGATAAACGTAGCGCACGGGTAGAAGAGTTTCTGCAAGACCCGCAGTGTCAGGCACAGTTTAAAGATGAGATTGAACTGCTACGGCCGATTATAGCTGGGGCCGCTATTCTGTATGTGGTGGATGGTTCGCGGCCCTACAGCGCGGAATATGAAGCTGAGATGGAAATTCTGCGCTGGACCGGCCAGCCAAGTATGGCGCTGATCAACCCGATTGAAAATCAGGATTATGTACCCAGCTGGCAGCAGGCCCTGCAACAGTATTTTAAAGTGGTGCGGGTGTTTAATGCCGTAACCGCGGATATTGATCATCATATTGATCTGCTGGAAGCCTTTGCCCATATCCATCAGCCCTGGTCGGCGGCGCTGAAACTGCTGGTATCAGAGTTTAACCACGAGCTTGATCGACAACGGTTGCAAAGCTGCCAGTTGTGCGCCCGGTTACTGGAAGATATGACCCAGTATCAACTAAGCCAGAAAGTTGCCAGCAAATCCCAGGCAGAAGCGTTACAGGTGTTGCTGGAACAACGCTATTACCAGTGGATGCGCCAGCGTGAAAAAGAAGCCCACCTTCAGCTACAGGTGGTGTTCCGTCACCATCAACTGGCTTGCGAATCCACTGAACTGAGCCTGCCGGATGATCTGTTTGATACCGATAAATGGTATGGCTGGGGGCTAGACCGCAAACAACTGGCCACCGTTGCCGCTATGGCCGGTGCCGCCGCCGGTGGTGCGCTGGATATGATGGTGGCGGGTAGCTCTTTTATGCTGGGTGCCATTGGCGGCGGCGTATTAGGCTCATCAGCGGCCTGGTTTGGTGCCGACAGCCTGGCAGCCAGCAAAATCAAAGGTATCCCCATGGGCGGCTATGAAGCCCGTCAGGGGCCAATCTCCAACCGCAACTTCCCCTATGTACTACTGGGCCGCCTGCTATTTACCTACCAGGCTCTGGCCCACCGCAACCACGCCCAACGCAGCACCCTGCAACTGGGTGATATAGGTGTTAGCCAGTTACTGGAGGCCCTCAGTAAAAGCGAGAGAAAAGACCTCCACTTGGCGCTGGATAAGCTAAGCCGTCAGCACAGTGTGACCGGGCTGGCAGAGATATTGGAGCCGTTGTTTATTGCGGCGCTGGCGGCGACAGAGCAGACTGAGTCTGAGTAGTGGAGCGGATGACAGGATGCTTCCGGTGACATCCTGTTGTCTCTACTAGAAGGCTCCCTCAATTGATGTCTATCAGAACAGGCAGCCCTGCTATTTTGCGCATAGAGTATCTGTATATGGAGTCAGGGTGAGGGCATGAACGCAGAGTAATCTGACGAATACAGGTTTCACCTGTCAGGCCAATATGTTCAGATACCTGATTTACGATCAGATTATGAGCCTGAACATCCTTGTGTCCTAAAAACACTAGGTGATTCGTCTGGCGCTTACTCCATCACTGGATGATCAGTCAGGCCATCGACAGATAGAGTCTGGTCATGGTCGTCAGGAATACAGGGAGTATCATGTCCTTGATGCTGGTAATCATGAAGCGTTACCAGACTGGCCCGGTTTAAACGCTATCGGTGTTGCAATACGTTACAGTCGTGATAAATCAGGCAAGGAAACGCTGGATTACCGTTATTACACCAGTTCTGCAACACTGGATGAAGAAGCGTTCGCGCAAGCAGTGCGTAGCCACTGGGACGTTGAGAACCGCTTATACTGGGTGTTTGATGTCGTTTTCAGGGAAGATGCCTGCAGAATCAGTCGTGATAATGGAGTCTGTAACCTGGCGGTTCTGTGCCATATTGCAGCAAATCAATTACGCAGTGAAACGACGAAAAAAGCAGGCCTTTGTTGTAAACAGCGACTGGCTGCTATGGATGTTCGTTACCTCGAAAAAGTCATTCACGCCTGATAGACGTTCATGCTCTCGCCCTGGCCATATAACCGGAATAACTTTGTATATGCCAACCCCCGCCGTTTTCATGAAAACTATTAAATACCTGAATGGTTTTCATCTATAAACGACTTTTAATGCTGGCGGTTATAACCGAATTGAGCTAACGATCTTATTACCGCGCTACATGGGAATATGATGGGATTGCAGTTCAAACGGACTAAATCGCTTTCACACTTCAATGTGGTAACAAGACAGTAGCCAGCGTTAACGACATTGCCTTGGTTAGCACCACTACCTCACCGACTCAGAAACGAAAATAGCGGCTCTGTGGAGGTAAAACGCGGGACATGTGCCCGTGGGTATGGTCAAGGGGATGCGTATCCCCTTGACCCACCGGTAAACCGACATAAACGCCAGCAGGCGAAACACGGCGTGTCAGATTAGCATCTGCGTAAACCGCGATAGCGTATGATCAACCCTAAGGTAGGTCACCATAGCGGAGATAATATATATCAGAACCGCTGTGAAGCCGACAGCGGCACAACCCGTACCGTATCACTGGTACTAACATTCAGCCCCTTGGCCAGCGCTGGCGTCAGATTGATGCACTGGTGGGAGTTAAGGTTCTGTGATACCAGCGTACAGGCGAAATCCTGTAGGCCGGTGGTGGCAACCAGGTACTGATCACCGGCTTCTACTTCATCCACAATACGCACTTTCATATAGCGGCTATCACGTACAGCGCGAATATCCTGCACTTTTGCTTCCAGCAGTGGGCCGCCATCGAAAATATCGCAGTAGCCTTTACAGTCCATTCCTTCTGCCTCCAGCAGCTTGCGCGCCGGTACAGTGTCTTTATGGGTCTGGCAGATTACTGCCTGTGCGTCCTGCGGCAGCAGGTTGGTGTAGATGGCATGGCGTGGCATCAGCTCGGCGATAAAGACTTTGTTCATCGAAGACTGACGGTCAGCGCAGGCGAAATCCATGGTAAAGAAGTGACGGCCCAGCCCTTCCCAGAACGGTGATACACCGTTTTCATCGGAGTAACCACGCATCTCTGCGATTACGTTATCGTGGAACAGGTGCGGGTGTTCTGCCATAAACAGGAAACGGGATTTGGACAGCAGCGAGCCATTTTTGCTGTGGCGGTATTCCGGGTCCAGAAATAGGGTGCAGACTTCAGAATGGCCGGTGTGGTCATTGGTGATGGTCAGTGTCTGTAACTGGCTGGAGACATTCAGCTCACGGGAAGTATTACGGATGGTGCCCAGACGGTAGTTGTACCATGGCTCACCCAGGCCAACCGCAGACTCAATACCACAAACCCCGGCAATGGTACCGGTTTCAGTGTCTTCCAGCACAAACAGATAAAGCACCTCTTCATCGTCATTACGGCTGAGCTGAAAACCCGCCAGGCCTGCTTCAAACTTACCCCGTGCCTGTACATCGTCGTCTTGCAACGAGGTAAAGCCAGTACCGGTTTTGCTTGCCAGCGCACGGAAAGCGGGCCAGTCGGATTCACGAAGCGGTCTGATTACCATCATAAGCGTATTCCCTGAAACAGTCGGTACCAGCGGCGGAAAGCTGGCAACCTCATCATATTAAGCGCGGCCGGTTATCTGCTGTATGTCGTCTGCTATATCAAGCATAGCCAGTCGGGTGCATGGCAAGGGCGCATACTGGCAGCAGGCAGAGTCGGCATTATCTGAAGGCAGGGAAATATGTCATAGAGCTGCTATAACCAGTTAATCCAGCCAGTATGAGATGATCAAACAGATCGTTATGGATAGCGATGAATAGCAGTGACGCATAATTAGCAAAAATCCGCGTAAACCCTCGCCCAATCGGGCGGGGATACAAGCGGGAACCGCGCAGCGGTTCTAATCAGGCGTGCCTTGGCTCTGCACATATTCTCGCAGAGTTTCAATTGTCGCACCCCCTGCACTACAAGCAA
>JAOXSF010000143.1 GCA_025800125.1 Marinobacterium sp. | reverse complement strand
ACACCATTATTAAATGCGCTGGTCAGGCCTTCCAGCACAGCTACCAGTTGGGCATCCGCTTCACTTTTCGCCGTCATCTGGGAGGCATCGATCAGTTCCTGCGCTTTAACTGCATCAATTTTATCCGCCAGCATAGTAGACAGATCACCGTCGGCAGCTTGCCAGGCAGCATTGATGCTCTGGATTTTCTGGGCAACATCGACATCGGTTGCATAGGTTTCATCCAGTGCAGTAACCGAAGCTTTCAGTTCATCAATACGGGCGGCGATTTTACCCAAGGTGTCATTGTCTGCGTTTGCAGTGCCCAACAGCTGTACACGCAGGTCAGTCAGGGCTGCATTCAGCTGGGAGGTGATATTGCCGTCAATTTCACCAAACTTGGTGGAAACCTGGGCAACCAGTGCATTTACCGCAGTCTGCAGATTTACCAGAGCTTCTGCCGGAGTTGGATTTGCCATTATTTACTTCCTCTTTGTTACATTTTCAGATTGGATTGATTTAAGGGTATTGCATAGGTGATATTCAGGACGTCAGCTGCTGCAGTTGCTGCTCCAGCCGGATCAGATACTGCTCCTGACGCAAAATATCGGTTTTACTGTTAATGTCAGATGCCGCCAGCGATGTCAGTGCCAGTAAACTGCCACCTTCGCCCCAGCCGATTTCACCCTGTGCATTAATGACGGGCACCTGGCCGGGTTCACCGCCATAGGGCAGCACACGTAACTGTTCCAGATCAGAACGGGTGACATGGATGCTGCTGTCTACTTTGGCAACAATGTTGTCCGTTGGACTGATCACGGTGATCAGATCAATCATCTGCTCAACCACCGTAGCACCACCAGCGGCCGGGATGAGGTCTGTATCATCACCGGCATTGGTGTAGTCGATCAGTACTTCACTGTCACTGTCAGGATCACGGGCAAACACGCCGATCTCACGTAGCAGGTAACCCGTGTCCAGCTCAGCATTGCTGAGGAAAAAACGTACCAGTCCAGTGCCATCTGCCTGCGCATCAAACAGTGAGACTTCAGCACTTTGTCGTTCATCAACCAGCGCTGTCATGGTTGAAATATCATCCGGAGCATGGCCTGCGCCTAGCCCGATCCGGGTAATTTCCAGTGTTTGCCCTACCTCCGCTGCAGCACGCAGCCGAAAGCCTGCAGCTGTCAGCCGCATGGGTTGAAAGTTAGGTCTGTTTCGTTTGCAGCGCATCTCGCAGAGTGTCTATCCGAATATTATTACATTGACGGCAACCTCTGCACCGTTCCATAAAGATGATAAAACCGAACTGAAAAAAGCCCGGACATTCAGCTGGCAAAATACCACGGTAGGTGGTGTTGTTTCGGTTATTGCACGTCGGCATAACTTCAGCCCTCGTGTGCATGGAGACCTTGCCGGTAAAGTGCTGGAGCATGTAGACCAGACAGGGGAAGCTGATCTTACCTTTTTAAAACGTCTGGCCGCAAAGTACGATGCTGCCTGTAAACCTGTTCAGGAATTGCTGGTTTTTGCACCGAAAGGGCAACTTAAAAGTATGACTGACAAAGTGCTGGAGCCGGTGTTAATCATACATCCTGATAGCAACAACCCCCAGCACCCCGGCTGGGTGAGTGGCACTGTGCGCTCACCAGAAAAGCGTCAATTCAAAGGCTTTCAGGCGCGCTGGTATGACCATGAAAAAAAGAAAGAAGTTGAAGAAGAGATCGGTATTTCACCGCAGCAACGCCTGCCCGAACGTTTTGCTTCCAGGGATGAAGCCCTGACCCGGTTAATAGCGATGGATCGCGAGAATCGGCGCAGGGGAGAAATACTCAATCTGGAATGTCCGGGTAACCCGAACCTGTCTGCAGAGGCTTCGTTAGGCCTGATCGGTTTTCCTGTGGCTAAGATGAGCCAGATCTGGTCGATTGATCAGGTAACCCACCGTTTTGATGGCAGTTACCGTTGCAGTGTCGAAGCGAGCCGTCCACTTAAAGCCTTTGGGTAGCAGCCTTTGGGTAGCAAGTGTGGAGAGAGCTATGGAACGACTAACGTACAAGTTTTTGATCCAGGTCCGACGCATGATGTCATGAAGGCGTAACCTTGGCCGCTTTCCGCTAGCAAGTTTCAGAGGTGGTAACTGTGCAGGAACTGTACGATGTTCTGATTATTGGCGCGGGCCCGGCGGGTCTGAGTTTTGCCCGTTCACTGGCCGACTTGCCATTAAGGGTAGGGGTTATTGAACGCTCTTCTCAGGCGACTCTGGCTGACCCACCGGAAGATGGCCGTGAAATTGCCCTGACTCACCTGTCTGTTAATCATATGCAGGAGGTTGGTAGCTGGCAGCGGTTGCCTGCTGAGGGCGTTTCCCCGATTGAAGCAGCAAAAGTGTTTGATGGCAGTTCCAGTTATAGTCTGGATTTTGATAACACCAGCGCCAATCTGGATGCGCTGGGTTACCTGGTACCCAACCACCTGATTCGTAAAGCGTGCTACGAAGAGTTGTTAGCCCACCCGCATATTGAATTAATGCCAGAAACCGTGGTGGAAGATGTAACCACTGATGCGCACTGTGGCACAGTAACGCTGAATAATGGCGAGCAGTTACGCGCCCGGCTGGTGATTGCTGCTGATACCCGTTTCTCTGAAACCCGTCGCAAGATGGGGCTTGCTGCGGGTATGCGTGATTTTTCCCGCAGTGCCATTGTGTGCCGGATGGAGCACAGCACGCCGCATCATCAGACTGCATTTGAATGTTTCCACTATGGACGCACCACCGCGATTTTGCCGATGAATGGGAATCGCTCGTCGGTGGTGGTGACAGTCAATAGCAAAGACGCCCGCCAGTTTATTGATATGACGCAAGCGGAGTTTAACCACAATATTGAGCGACAAATGGATGGCCTGCTGGGTGAGATGCAATTGACCGGTAAGCGCCACCTTTATCCGCTGGTGGCAGTTCATGCCAACCGGTTTATTAGTGAGCGCTTTGCATTGATTGGTGATGCCGCCGTCGGTATGCACCCGGTAACCGCCCATGGTTTTAACCTTGGTTTGCGCGGCCAGGCAACACTGGCGCGGCTGATGGCAAACGCGATTGCCGAAGGTGAAGACTTCGCCGGTGAAGCAGTGCTGGAGGCCTACGAAAAAGAGCATCAAGCGGCAACACGGGTTATCTACCATGGAACCAATCTGGTGGTTGGGCTATTTACCAACGAAACACTGGCAGCCAAGCTGGCCCGTAAAGCGACATTACGGCTGGCGAATAACCTGCCACCACTGAAAAAGGCCATTACAACAGCGCTGACTGAGCAGGAAGGCAAAACGCTGAACCCGCTGCATGAACTTAAAGCTCACCTGCCACCTTTACCACCTCTGCCCGAGGTTACACCGGTAAAACAGGTACGTAGCAAGCTGGTGCAGGCATTACCGGAGAAGCTGCACCCGCTAAATGTGCTAGGATTGCGTTAAGTTATTTCAGCATAAAGCAGCTATTTCAGGACGGGACAGGCTGATAAAAAAGGGCAGGTTGTAAGCCTGCCCTGATTGTTATTGCAAAATTGCTATTGCAAATAACCTGTATTATGTCTGCCTTGTCAGGCCAGCGGCTTCAGTCGCCACCGTCCCCGCCGCCATCACTACCGCCACCATCGTTATCATTGTCGCTATTATCACGATCATTCTCACGGCTGTTGGAACTACGGTTATTGTCTGTTCCTTCCGGGCCTGCGCGGGTTGTACTGCGATTGCTTGCTGATGTGCTGTCAGTATCTTTCTGTGTGGACTTGCGCTGATGTTCCGTGCGCTGAGAACCTTCCATACGTTCTGAAGGTGCCAGCGAAAACTGGCCACTGTTTATCTCACCATGGCTTATAGCGTTATCACGACGGGTGTTATTGCTATCCGTTTTGTCACGGTCGGTACTATCACGGTCAGTACTATCACGGTCAGTACTATCACGAGATGCTGATCTTGTATCCGTCACTGGTTTATCATCGTCTACTGACGAGTCAGTGCCATAATAAGCATCTTCGTAATAGATGCCTTTCACTGCCAAGCGTTTTTCCAGCCAGCGATTAAACAGTTTCCACAGGAAGAAGCCCGGTGTCATCACAATCATGATCGCCAGCATCAGCCCGGCACCTTTGTATTCAACCGGTACCTGAGCGACGACCCAGTCCATGATGCCCAGCTCCCGCCCGGCATAAAACCAGCCGATTAAACCCATAAATGCAGCACCTACCCCCAGGTGATGCAAAAACTTCTGACCCATGAAGCCCCCGTTTCCAGAACAGCTATATAGAAAAGTGCCACAGTAGCTAATGTCACAACCACCAGTTTCATAGTTGCCAATTTCATAGTTGCCAATTTCACAGTCCGGCAGTGGAGTCGCCAGTACCGGCATGAACGGCTGTTATGATATTAGTGGCTGTTATGGTATTGATCGCTGCCATGGCACGAGTTGGCGCTATTCTGGCAGTTTCCCGCAACAATCGGAAGAATGTCTTCTTTCCTGACCTTCCAGCTGAGGGCGGCCGAATTTTGTTAATTGTTTGCGCTGGCGGGTCTGAATTTCCAGAATCTGGCGGGCCAGCAGAGTGCGAATTTTTTCCGGTAACTCGATAAACTCCAACGCCAGTTCATACTGGTTGGTATCTGGTACTGGGTCGCAGCGCAGTACACGGGCGGCCAGGCTCAGGCCAATGCTGGAATCGGGGAAGATCAATTTCAGGCTTAACAGCCCGGTGATGGGCAGGGCATCAGATGAATAAAACAGCATGCCCCCCTCGGAAAGGTTGACATCACAGCGTATCAGGTGGCGAAAATCAATGGCACCACCGGTCATAGCACGGGCCAGCAGGTCAATTTTGGCTGATATCAGTTGCAGGTAACGGGCACTGTCCGAGTCTTGCAGTTGAATACGCTGTAGCAGCGCAGTCTCTTCAGCGGTGTGCTGGTGGAGGTCATACAGGGTTGCAAATGTTGCTGCAACTTCAAACTGACCTGAGATGATCACTTCAGTATCCTGCGGTAGCAATTGCAGTTCCATCACTAACTGCTGGTGAATACGGAAAAACTGGCGTCGGTTCATATCCGCGTTACTCATAATGCTTCCCCTGTCTGATAATCCGTACCGGTTTTGCTGGGGCAGTTGCTGCTGCCTGACGTTTTAGCTGACTGCTGTTACTGACCTGTTCAGGTGAACTGTGTTTTAATGCGCCACCATGTTCAGACCATTTTCGATCTTCGTTGGCCTGCGATATACCGCCGCCAAACGTAATAATCACTTTATCTCATTCATCTCGCTGGCCTCCATGTTGGGGCTGATGCTGGGGGTGGCAGCACTGATTGTAGTGCTGTCGGTAATGAACGGTTTTGACCGCGAATTACGCCAGCGCATTCTGGGTATGGTGCCCCATGCCACGCTTAGCGAGTATGGTAAACCCATGGCCGACTGGCAGCCGTTACTACAGCAGCTGAGTGACCGCGCCGATGTGACCGCTGCTGCGCCCTATATTCAGGCGCAGGCAATGCTGACCAACCGGGGGGCCGTGCAGGGCACGCTGATAAACGGTATTGACCCACAATGGGAACGCAAAGTTTCCATCCTTGACCGCCATATGACGGCGGGATCGCTGGATGACCTTGAAAAACAGCGTTTTGGTATTGTGCTCGGTGGCCTGCTGGCCCGTTATCTGGGCGTACAGGTTGGCGATAAAGTTACCCTGGTGCTACCGGAAGCATCGATCAGTGTGGCGGGTGTTATTCCCCGCCTGAAGCGTTTTACTGTTGTCGGTACTTTTGAAGTGGGTGCCGAGCTGGACGCCAATCTAGCCTATATTCATCTGCGTGATGCTGCCACCATAAAACGGCTGGGTGGAGGTATTGATGGTATCCGGCTGCAATTTGATAATCTGTTTGAAGCGCCTGCTCAGGTACAGGCCATTGCCGCTGAATTACCTGGTTTTATGCGTACCAGCGACTGGACGCGCACCCATGGTAATCTGTTTGCTGCCATTCAGCTGGAAAAGCGGATGGTAGGGCTGTTGTTGTTCCTGATTGTGCTGGTGGCGGCGTTTAATATTGTGTCCACACTGGTGATGGTAGTCACCGATAAAACCGCTGATATTGCTATTTTGCGTACCATGGGGGCAACACCCGGGCGTATTATGCGCATTTTTATGGTGCAAGGTTCAGTGATTGGTGTAATGGGTACGCTGCTGGGGACGGGGCTGGGTGTTACGCTGGCGCTGACTATTTCGGACCTGGTCAGCTGGGTTGAGAAAACCTTTGGCATCCAGTTCCTTAATGCTGATGTGTATTTCATCAGTTATTTCCCATCAGAACTGCGTCTGGAAGACCTCTCTGTTATTGTCAGCTCGGCGCTGGCGATCAGCTTCCTGTCGACGTTATATCCATCCTGGCGCGCTTCGCGCACCCAACCTGCTGAGGCGCTGCGTTATGAATGATCAGGCAACCCGACCGCCGGTATTGCAGGCTGTCAATCTGAGCAAGTCCTACCATGATGGTGATAACGAGTTGCAGATTCTGCAAGCGGTGGATATGCAGCTCAATGCAGGCGAGCAGGTGGCGATTATCGGCAGCTCTGGCTCTGGCAAAAGTACCCTGCTGAACCTGCTCAGTGGACTGGACACACCAACGCAGGGCACAGTTACCATAGCCGGTGATGATCTGTTTGCATTGTCAGAAGGCCGTCGTGCTCAGGTGCGCAACCAGCAGCTGGGCTTTGTGTACCAGTTTCACCATCTGTTACCTGAGTTCAGCGCACTGGAAAATGTTGCCATGCCACTGTTGATGGGTAAAACACCGATGAAAGCGATTCGTCAGCGTGCTGAGGCGCTGCTGGCTGATGTTGGTCTGGCAGAGCGCACTGGCCATAAACCGGGCCAGCTCAGCGGTGGTGAACGCCAGCGTGTAGCGATTGCCCGCGCCCTGATTAATGACCCGGCCTGTGTACTGATGGATGAACCAACGGGCAATCTCGATCAGCAAACCGCTCAGAGTGTGCAGACCTTGATGCAACGTCTGAATGAAGAACGTGGCACCGCCTTTCTGGTTGTCACCCATGATCTGGAACTGGCTGCACAGATGGATAGAGGCTATGTACTGGAAGCGGGGCAGTTGCGAGACAATAAATCCTGAGTGTGGTGTGATGGTATTTACCTGACACCCGCCTGCCTCTAGCAGAGTGGTCATAGCATTAAGATAGAGATGTAGTTGCT
>JAOXSF010000130.1 GCA_025800125.1 Marinobacterium sp. | reverse complement strand
GTTCCTGGCTGACCTAGCGGTCAACCACGGCAAGGTCAGTCCAAGGGACAGGGAGAAGCTCATGCAGTACCTGGAACGCTTCGACGGTGCCTGGAATGAGTACGAGAGGAACGCTGAGCTGACTCGTGCCCGAGACGCCTTCCTCGCCGTTCAAGGGTTTCCAGGGCCGCCGGTGACCACTGCGGTGGACCCCGACTACCCGCGCCCGCAGGAGCCATTCCAGGTCCAAGGTATCTTGTACCAGTCCGGGACCCCGTTCGACCGCTTGGCCCTGCACAACGACGCAGCACAGCTAACGATGATCACCGTGCTCGACAGCCCGGCAATCAACCCAAGGGCTTCTGCGGTGGCGCTCCCAGTACCAAGGCAGTCGTGGGCAGGTGGGAGCCTGGCAGTCAAGCACCCGGGGTTGGCAGGGATGGATGGGCCAGGACAGCTGCAGGACATCGTGACCGGACCCAAGACGTACCCAGAGTGGTTTGGGAACGAGAAGTGGGGCTACAGGAGGCGCACAGACTACTGGCGGGACATTAACTTGCGGCCGGGCCACGTGGTGCTGTTGGACCGGAGTGTGGTCCACACTGTCCGGCCGGTGACGGAGGGAGAGCGGCTGGTGGTGGTGGCCTTCTACGGTGTGGCTGCCTCATGCCGGGGGAGTGAGAAGCCGTGCTGCATGTAATGTGTGAATGCACATGTGAACGGGCATCTTCGCAATCATATATGGGTAATTCTTGCTTATAATCCAAAGTTTAAAAAAATATTATTTTTAATGGCACACGTCTCACCTTCCAGTCTTCAGTGATGGACCCGTGTGTGGATAGCCTTGCCAATCTTCAACGCCCTCTTTACCGCCTGAGGGATGCTGCCGAATGATGAGCTGGTGGCACCAACCCTAGCGAGGTACCACCGGTCATGTGCATCGCTGCCCGGGGACCCACTGGGTTGTTGACGCACTGCACAGGGGTGTCGCAGGGACTCCGGATGTAGAAGCACCCCGGGAGTGTTCCCAGGTTCGCCGGTGCTGACAGAGACGTGGTTGTGTTTGACAATGTCAAACCTGAAAGACACAAAGTCCTGGTGGCCTCGCTGTCGGTGGGTTGCCGTGTCACGGTCCACTCCATCCGTTGGTGCGAACACGTCTGCTAGACATGCCATGATGGCCGGTGGCTGTAGTCGTCCACCTGTTACCGGAGGGGGTGTTATCACCACGAACGCATTCAATCTCACCGGGAGCAGTCGCGACTGAGCACCTCTGACAATCTCAGCAATGGCCCATGTTGAGTCGCGCTTGGTCTCCAGGTTGTACGTTGTGGCAACGTATGTGTGGTGGGGGTACACCCAGCACATGTTGTACAGAGTGAGGGACGCCTGCGCGGCACTGATGCCATCGCCGTCTCCACCACCCCAGCCACGCACCTCCATGGCGAAGTCGTGGTTCAGAACTCTCATCTTGTCCACGTATCCTGGGAGAGCATCGCGCACCTGTTGGAATATGGCATTGTATCCAGTACTCCCTGATGCTCCGGACTGGGCTGCCATGCTGTAGAAGGCGTTTGTTTCTTCCTTGTGGACGTGTACCTGTCCTCCACCCCATGCTTCCGTCCCGAGTGCGCGCCTGATCTCACCGTCCAGAATGTCCAGCACCACGTCCCAGTCCTTGCATGTCGAAGCCATGCGTGCCACACTGGGTTGCACGAGCATGAGATGGTTGGCGACAGTACGTTGGGTTTGGTGGACCATGTGGGCAACACCGACCTGCATGGAAAGTGGCAATGGCCATTATGGTAACAAATATTTATGTTAAAGGTTATCGATGTT